>DAOSWS010000023.1:2500-56942 GCA_035593605.1 Thermoanaerobaculia bacterium
CAATTTTTTTCCCCAGACCGCTTCCTCCTCCGGTGATCAGGACCGAGCTTCCGCTGAAACTTCCCTCCCGCAGCATGGGATTCATGGACGACCTCCCGTATCAAGAATTTTCCGGAACTCCTGCGACTGTAACCGTTCTTTCTGGGTCACCGCCTCTTCGGTCAGGGCTTGATCAAGATCCACACCTCCATGGTGATTCAACAGTCTTCGCGTGGACAGATAGGCTTCCCGGGGCAGGGAAGACAGCGTTTCCGTCCACCGGGCGATACAATGATTCAACTCCGGTTCAGGGACAATTTCATCGATCAAACCCCAGTCCAGAGCAGTCTCGGAAGGAACGGCTTCACCGGTCAGGGCCATGCGCCTGGCGCGGGAGAGTCCGACCAGTCGTGGGAGAAGAAGCGATCCTCCCCCATCGGGAACGAGTCCCCATCGAACAAAGGCCTCGGAAAGCTTAATCCCGGGAACGGCAATCCGAAAATCCGCCGCCAGGGCAAGATCCAGCCCGGCTCCTGCGGCGTGACCGTTCAGGATGCAGATTGTGGGTGCAGGAAAAACATGAAGCGTTCGTATCACGTTCTGAAATTCAGGCAGAAGGGATTGAACCATCGAAGGAATATCCTCTCCCTTCATATGCTGGAAATCAACACCAAAGCAAAAAAAACGGCCGGATCCTGTATAGATCAGTAGCCGCGGCTGTTCCCGCACGGCTCGATCCAGCGCTTCAGAAAGGGAAGCTATCATCTTCGAATTCAGAGCGTTGAAGGCTCTGGGGCGATTCAGCCTGAGCCTCAGGGCTTCACCGCGTTGTTCGATTTGTACGACCGGGTCTTCCATGGGGCCTCCTTGTACTGAGCTTTGGAATGATTGGATCTGTATGGCCTAGCCGGAATGGGGTTCCGAGGAATCTGATTCTTCTCCCCCGGACCACGCCTGCCGTCGACAGAGTGTGGTAAAGGGACAGCGGTTACAGTGTCGGTCGTCCAGGGGATCGGGCATAAAGGGAAGATGTGGATCAAAAAGTTGGTCGAGAAGAGCTTCAAGGGACGGGCGGAAGACCCCTTCCATAAATTCCTCCCGGTTCACGCCGGGTTTAAACAGAGGAACAGGATTATTCCGTATATCGCGGAGAGAGAGCGCTTCTGCCTGAATGTGTTCATAGGGCAGGGACCGTGTCTGATGGATGAGTTCCACGTAGAGGGGAAACTGAAAGGAACCAAGCCTGGAGCGGATGGCGTCTCTCTCGAATCCATCCCGGGACACCTCAGTCCGGGGCATGTACTTCCTCTTAAGATCCTTTCCGCTCTTGTAATCGATTAAAACAAGGCCCGATTCCCGCTCTTCCATTCGATCGATCCGGCCCGTCACCATGGGTATGTACTTACCGGCAGGGATTTTTTCCGTGATTTTCTCTTCCACGGCAAGGAGACGCGGAGGATCCTGTCCGGCGCGAAGCTGCTCTGCTTCAAGAAAGTCTCGAAGGCGAAGTTCCGCAAGATGGCGAAAAAGGACGCTTCCTCCCCCGGACCCGAAACGTTCCCGGATTTTTTCGGGAAGGTTGACCTTCATCTCCTCAAAGGCGGGATCTGTCAGCAGGGTTCCCCTGTGCGGCAAAAAGAGATCTTCCATGATGCCGTGAAGGCGCTCCCCCACATCCAGAGCCTCCAGTTCCTCAGTTATCTCTTCCCGTTCCTGCAGACCGAGAATCTTCTGGTAATAGAACAACATGGGACACATGAGGTAAGAATCCAGGGAAGAAGCGCTGAACACCATCTTCTTCATCCGCTCAATCAATTCCGGTGTCTTTGTAACGGCGGGCGGACTGCAGACGTCCGGTAATTGTGGAACCATTGTGGGCTTCGGCTGCACGACTCCGATCCGGCCCTCTCTCATTTCGACTTCATATACGAGTTCTTCGATAAAGTGAGAGCGGGACTGAGAAGGATTATCACGATAGAACAGATGGACATTTTGTGAACTTTCCACGAGACGATAAAAATGGTACTTCATTACTTCTTCTCGATCATTCGATCCCGGAAGCCCCAGAATCCCTCGCAGGGAAGAGGGCAGAAGGGGATCAAAGCGGGAAACGGAAGGGAGGATATCCGTGTTAACATCCAGAACATATACCGTATCGAAAGAAAGATCTCTCGTCTCGAGCAGACCCAGGATCTGCAACCCCCGGAGCGGCTGACCGGTAAAGGGGACGCGAATGGAATTGAGATGATGGCGCAGAAGTTGATAGAGCAGATGGGGATCCTCTAACGGTTCGTCCGCGATAAGCAGGCTTGCAAGCTGTTCCAGGGCTCGGGACGCTTCAATGAAAAACTCGTTGAAAAAGGGGTAAAAACGTGCGGGAGAAAATTCCGCCAGAGCTTCCAGGAGGTCGGAAAATGCCTCCCCCATCTCTCTAAGAGTCCGTACCGAACGAATCCTGCCGATCAGCAGGTCCTGGAGGTAAGAGAAAGCATCGCGGAGACCCGCGGGTCCCACCTTATCCCCTGACATGGCGGAGGCACGCTGAAAGATACCTTCCCTTCCCCCGAGCTCTTCCAGAGTCGCGTAGATAAGACCGGATGACCGAACCCACTCATCTATTCCGTGAACCAGGATGCGCATCGAGGCAGAATCCTGAAGTCCCCTGTGAAAATTCTTCACATACGGATGAAAGAGGACCGAGAGGTAGGACCCGAGGTGAAAGGCACCATCCCGTTCTGTCTCGAGGAGATCCAGAATCTGATGAAACAGGGTCACCAGAGGTGTCCTCGTTAATGGATATCCAAGGGTAATGTTATAGGGAACATGCAGACAGGTCATGACCTCCCAGAGAAGAGGCAACAGGGAGGAAGGCTCCGGAAGAACAATGGCTGTCCGTTCCCATTCCTCCGGGTTTATCTGGAGAAGAAGGTTCTTGAGAGCTAAAAGCTCACCATGCACATTGGGTGCCTGGTGGATCTGGATGGAAGGAAGTTTCGCACGGGTGACCACATCAGGAGGATGATCCAGCAGTTCATGGTGGCGTTCAAATGCCGTCCAGGGCCTCCCATCCTGATGACGGAGGATGACCACATTGCTCCATTTTCCCATGGACGCCAGGCAGGCCCTCTCTATTCCGGTAAGCGCGAAGGGACCTGCATAGATCACCTTTTGGGGGAGTTCGGCCTCAGCCGATTCGAGGCGCTGCAGAGCCATTCGGGCGATCCTCCCTGACGTCGCCGCGTTTCTGTCCTCCAACAGGGTATGAAAGATACTTCGAATCGCCGGGAGTGCATCCAGGTAGTCCCGGGTTTCCTCCCGGAGAGTCTCCGCCGGAATCCATTCTTTCAGAGATGAAAGGAGATCCAATGATACATTTTCTCGATCCAGCTCATCCAGAATTCGGAAAAATTCGACACCCCAGGGATAAAATTGTGCCAGGTCCTCAGCCAGGGTTCGAAGCGTGGAGGGGCCCCGGGCAAGGATTGCTTCCCGAACAAGATAGACAGCATCAGCTTCAGCAAGTGCAGGTTGGTTCTCTAACCCTGCAACCCGCGTCAGGAAGATTTCCTGGGTCACCATATCGGGTGATTCCGTGACCCGTCCCATTTTTCGAGCATAGGCTCGACGGGCAAAATGGACGGGACGCTTCCCGGGGAAGACCGTGACAACAGAGCGACCGCCGGCCTGAATTTCTTCAAGGACATAAGACAGAAAATCCTCTGAAACGGGAATGTCCCGGATCCTGATCATGGTACCGTCACCTCATGCCACTCAGGACGGTCCACAAAGATCAGGAAACCCCGGACCTCATCCTCGGGATGGAGGTCCATGACTAATTTCATATACTGCTTAACCTGTTGAACCTGAAGTTCGGTCGGCCCTTCACCCGTCTTCCAGTCCAGGATGGTCGATGCACCACTCTCTCGAATGAGGCGGTCCAGAACAAAGACTTCTCCATCCCGGTTGAGGAGAGCATATTCGCTGTAAATTTCCGATTTCTGAGATCGTTGAAAAAACTCCCGGATTCCCGGGTGCGAAAAGAGGTTCTCCAGGAGGATCCTGATATCCCCGCGGTCCCCTTCCGGAATGGACAGCTCGTCGAACAGACGATCGAGATCGGTATCGATCTCTTTGACACGGGAAAGAACAAGATGAACCTGATCTCCTCTGTGCATGGCGCGTTGTTGAGCCCTTCCCCGGCTGCCCTGGAAACTCAATCCCCGTCGGTGGAGCTTCTCCTGCCAGGGTCGGATCCTGGGCACATGAAGGGAAGGTGTCGGCGGAACCGTTTTCATCTCCCCTCCAGGAACCGGGGCTCCTATTTTCCTGGCTTCTCCTGGCTCCAGATCAACCGGAACGGGGATTTTTCCTGCCCAGGATCGATTCCCGAACCGGGGAAGGAAGAGATAGAGTTCATCCTTGGCACGGGTCATGGAAACGTAAAACGCATTGATTTCATCCAGAAGACCTTTTCCCTTCTCCTCCAGCTGGATTTTCTGAAGAAAAGGTGAGCGGTCAGCATTCTTCCCCAGGCGAAAAAGTCGGACACGATCACTCCTTCGTTCGACCCCATAAGCGGGATTCTCTTTTACCATATAGGGGAAGGGCAGGATGACCACAGGGAAACCCAGACCTTTGGCGGCATGGAGACTCAGAACCTTCACTGCGTCGGAATCTTCCAGGAGTGGTACCTGTAGTGCGGACGCGTTCGCTTCATCCTTGATAAAGGTGAGGATTTCTCCAATACCATTGATCCCCTTTCCTTCCAGATCCATCAGAAGTTCCAGCAGATGAAGCAGAAAACCTCGCTGATCAGGAAAACGGTTTTCCAGCCCATACACCGAAATCATTTCCTGCAGGAGGTCGTATGGCGGAAGATGGCCCACCGCGGAAAAGAAGGGTCGGATCCATGCATCCCAGGAGTCGGAATGGGTGCTTCGAAACAGGGTGTACAGGGGTTGTTTCTCTCGCCTGTCCCTCTCATGGAACAGGGAAAAGAGATCCGACGTGCACAATCCTGAAATCCGGGTAAAGGCTTCTCCGGTCAGAAAGGCAAGGAAGGCAAGATCATCCAGCGGTGAATCGAGAAATGCCATGAATGCAAGGATTTCCTTTACGACCTGGGAGGCCGTCACCTGAAGGGTCCTCGCCGAGGCAACGGGAATACTTTCCTTCAACAGCATGGAACTGATCATCTCGACTTCCCGGTTTTTTCGAACGAGAATGGCGATGTCGCGGGGA
This sequence comes from Thermoanaerobaculia bacterium, assembly GCA_035593605.1. Lineage (NCBI taxonomy): Bacteria > Pseudomonadati > Acidobacteriota > Thermoanaerobaculia > Thermoanaerobaculia bacterium. Next base: position 7,721 of record DAOSWS010000023.1, read on the forward strand.
GGATGGCGGGCCAGGATCGCGGGAAGATGATCGTGAAGAATCTTTTCCATCAGCCATACCTTCAGATCATCACTGGATAGTTCTCCGGATGGTTCCGGTTTTTCCACATGAACATACCCACCCGGTTCATTCCACTCCTGAGAGGCACCCGCATAGACCTTCCCGATCCGGTCGAGGGTCGTATCGGGAAGACTGAGCCTGGCGATCGGTTCACCATGAAACCATGGCTCCAGATTTTCCATCCGGAAGATTCCATTGATATAGGAAACGATCTCTCCGCGGCTTCTCCAGTTTGTCGGCAGACGGTTCTCATAGAGAGTCGCATGGGACAGGGATGGGACGATTTCATCAAAGAGCTCAGCACTTCCTCCGCGAAACCGATAAATGGCCTGCTTTTTGTCGCCCACGAAGAATAGAGAACCCTGCTGGGCAAGGGTGTTTTCGACAAGGGGAGCCATTCCATCCCACTGGCTCTGGCTTGTATCCTGAAACTCATCGATAAGATAGTGGGCAATACGGTCTCCCCAGTAGAAATAGATCGTGGGAACCGCACCTTCGGATAACAGGCATCTGCGAAGTCTCCCACCCAGCCGATCCAGTAAAAAAGCACCGTCCCGCGTAAGTTTTTTATCCACCAGATCTTCGACCTTCTGTTTCAGGGAAAGTGCGGGGACGAAGGCCGTCTCTGCCTGAAGACGAAGAATTGAGGCAGCAAGGCGCTGAAGACGTTCCCAGTTACGCACCATGGGTTCGGTGATCGAATCCCGGCAGCGAATCAGAACCGCATCCGACAGTTCTCTTGAAAAAAACTTCGATTCAAAATAGGGCTGCAGCGTGGATGATTCAGACAGTATTCGCAGCTTGTCCACGATGGCTTCGTGTCGCTGGAACCGGACATCCTGTTCTTCCGCAAGCTCAAGAATACGCCTGGCCGCACTTCTGAATAAACCCAATCGCCTAAACAATCTTTCCTGAGTGGAAGGGTCGGCCCATACGGGCAATCCGGAAGCACTTTCCAGACCGCGGAACAGGATGAGATTCTCCAAAAGCTCCTCGTGAACATCCCAGCGAATATCATTCCGGGTCGTAAAGAGAAAGTTCACAACCTCGCGCAGAAGGCGGTCTTCTGGCTCGTTTCCACCGGATTGTTCCAGGAATTCCGAGAGGGCAAAGATAAGGAATGGACGGGCATCCAGTTCAATCGCGGCCCAGGGCGGAAGCCCGAGCTCAAGGGATGCGCCATGGGCAAGACCTGTAAAGAACGAGTCGATGGTACGAACTGAAAAATCCTGATAATTTCGGAAAATGGCCGATAGAAACTCCCCCGCCCGCAGGGAAAGCACGTCAGGCTGAACACCCGTGAGCTTGACCATTTCTTCCGTGACGGCCTTATCGCTGAGAATCAGCTTCTTGAGCCACTCCAGGATTCTTCCCTTCATCTCACTGGCGGCACGGTTCGTGAAGGTTATGGCAAGAAGCTGGGACAGCCCCCTGGAAGGGACGCTGTCCGACAGAAGGAACTGAAGGTATCGTGCGGTCAGGGCATGGGTTTTCCCGGATCCCGCCGAGGCTTCCAGCTTTTGAATGTGGGGAAAGGAAAGGGTTCCGGCCGGACGCAGTACGCTCACGTACCGATCATATCCGATGGGACCTCAGTATGCAAAGAATTTATGAATGGCGATGTGAATTATGAAAGAATGTAGTCGGGTGCTTCCATGAGGATGGTCCGGGCAGGAGAATCCGGAAAGAAGGTCAGGGCCGCCCTGGCTCGATCCAGATAGGAATTTGCCAGATCTTTTACATCCTTCAGAGTGTCATATTGGTTCACCAGGGCAAAGAGGTCTACCCGGGCTTCGTCACAATGGCTCATCATAGCCTCAAGCGCGTCTCTTTCCTTTCCCTTGACGTGCTTTTTCAGGTAGAGAACGGGCAGGGTGAGCTTCCCCTCCTTGAGATCCTGGAGAACGGGTTTCCCCCGCTGTGCTTCGGACTTCGTAAAGTCTTTCATGTCATCGATCATCTGAAAGGCAATCCCGAAGTTGGTTCCATAATCTTTCAGTGCACGTAACTGCCCGGGATTGGAGCCGTTCAAATGGGCCGGTATGGTAGTCGCGGTAGCAAAGAGGTGGGCGGTTTTCCGTGTGATGATATCGAAATAGAGGGCTTCGTCCATGGAGGGATCACAGAGATGCTCCAGCGCCAGGATCTCTCCCTCAATCATTTTGACCGTCGTTTCCGCCAGAATATCGATGATGGCAAGCTTTCGGGTCTTCACCGCTTCTTTGATCGCCAGGGCATAGAGGAAATCACCCACCAGAACCGATACGTTGTGGCCCATGATTTTGTAAAGAGCGGGTTTTCCCCTGCGGAGTTCTGCGTCATCAATAATGTCATCATGGATGAGGGTGGCCGTATGAAGCCACTCGACGGCTGCCGCCATGGGGATGACCTTACTGCGGTCCACGTCGAGCAATCTGGATACAGCCAGCATGAGAGCTGGACGAAGGCGTTTTCCTCCCGCCCCGGCCATGTAGGTCGCGGCTTCCCTTACGGACTGAGGACCTTCTGACAATTCATTGATCAGAAAGTTTTCAACCTCCTGGACGAGGGGAAGAAAATCTTTGATAACCGGCAGGGATGCTGCAGTTCTCATCGGGACTCTTCCCGGGCACGAACAATGGGATATCGATTCATACGTGGAACCCTATTATAAACGATCGGCACAGCCGTCAAGTGAGAACGAATCTGATATCTGAAAAAATCCCGAAGGACTGGGGAGAACAGGAAAATTACTTCGTGAGTTTTATCACGAGAGGATGGGTTTTCCGGACGCCCCAATGAATCTTTGTGAACGTAAAGGTGTTGGTGCTATCGTCTTCATCGGTCACCGAAAGGGTCCTCGGGAAATTTGACATCCCCTTTGTCCATTCCATAACAACATGGTTCCACATGCCGGGACGGGAACCAAAGAGCGTTCGATCCGGACCTAACTGCTCCGGTTCCGGAACATCCGGAGCCAGACCCACCAGCCAGAGCAGGGGATTATCCTGGAGAGACTCATCCCACGGATGAAATACCACGTCTCCTCCCCCCTCCTGGGAGCGTATCCCCTCCCTGTCCAGGATGTAGGTTCTTCCATCTTCATATTCAACCACAAGGCCCTGACCATACACGGCAACCAGGATTCCCCGGTCCTCAATCTCCATCCCGCTCTGCTTCTCCATAAAGATCTGACTGAAATGAGCTTCCACGGATTTTTCGGATTGGATTCGGATCAGCAGGGTCTCCCACGGAGAAGCGTAAAGGAATACCGGTAAACAGAGGATCACCCACAGGAATCGGAAAGAAACGGCCGGCATCAGAGCTCCTTGAGTTCTTTCAGAGCATCCCTCACGACAAAGATCTTATCGTTATTATCCTCAGGATTTGCGGGAAGGAGGAAAAAACCGCATCCTTCCTTCAGGCTCCCGAGAACCTTTCCGCGAATTGATTCTCCGTCAAAAAAGGTTACATCGACGGTCTTTCCCGCCTTGGGACCCCCGGGGTGGTCAGCCGTCAAGTCGATGGGCTCGTGCCCTTCCGAATCCAGATTCTTCACGAAGAAGACGGCTTTGAGATCCTTGAAGGCCACTCGATGGACATCGTAGTCTTCACTCAGCACCTGAATGGTAAAGGCCGTATGGCTCAGATAGGGCGAAGCCATACACTTCTCGATATGGCCATCCCTGAACCTCAATACAACGGGGACTTTTTTATGCATGGATTCTCCCTTAATGCTTAAAGTGACGGACGCCGGTAAAGATCATGGTCAGGTTATGTTCATCGGCAGCCGCTATAACCTCTTCGTCACGAATACTCCCTCCGGGCTGGATGATTCCCGTGGCACCGGAAGCAGCAATGGCGTCAACATTATCACGGAAGGGGAAGAAGGCATCGGATGCCACCACGGTACCCTGAAGAGGAAGTTCCGCCTTTTTCACAGCCAGCTCAACGGCATCAACCCTCGACATCTGTCCCGCTCCGATCCCTACGGTCTGATTCGCGGTTCCGAAGATAATGGCATTGGATTTCACATGACGGATCACCTTCCAGTTGAAGGCAAGAGCTTCTTCTTCCTCGGCAGAAGGTTTTCTCCTGGTAACAACCTTCCATTCGGTCGTGTTCGGATCTCCCTGGTCCCACGTCTGCAGAAGGAAACCACCCCAGACCCGTTTCAAATCGAAACTTTCCATCACGGTGAGAGCCGGCATGGCGACCAGACGGAGATTCTTTTTCTTTGAGAAAATTTCCAGCGCGGGCTCGCTGAAATCGGGAGCCACAACGACTTCCACAAAGTTTGCGCAGATTTTCTCGGCCAGTTCGGGCGTGCAGGACCGGTTCAACGCAATGACTCCTCCAAAGGCTGATTTCGGATCTGTGCTCCAGGCACGCTCGAAGGCTTCCAGAAGAGTCTCTCCCCTCCCCATTCCGCAGGGATTGGTATGCTTTACAACTACCGCGGCAGGCTGGATAAAGTCACTTACGCAGCGCCAGGCCGAGTCCATGTCGAGGATATTGTTGAAGGAAAGTTCCTTTCCCTGGATCTTCCGTAAATCGGTAAGTCCGGCCTCCAGGTTTCCCAGTTTATAGAGAGCCGATTCCTGGTGACTGTTTTCACCGTACCGCAGAGTTCCCACCCTTCGCAGGTTGCAGACGATATGCTCGGGAAAGGTTTCCCCATCCCACATTCTCGAGAAACTTTCCACGATGGTCGCGTCGTACATCGCCGTGCGTGAAAAGGTCCGCAGAGCCATCTGGCGGGAAAATTCAGCGGGGATGCCGCCATGTTCTTCGATGGTTTTGGTAAGGACATGATAGTCTGCCGGGTCCATTACCACACAGACACTCCGGTGGTTCTTTGCCGCCGCACGGACCATGGTCGGACCGCCAATGTCGATGTTCTCGATGGCTTCGTCCTCGGTACAGCCCCGGCGGATGACCTCACGAAAGGGATAGAGATTTACAATCACGAGCTGGAATGGTTCGATACCCAGCTTTGAGAGCTGTTCCATGTGGTCTTCGGAGTTCTGATCCGCGAGAATTCCGGCATGAACAATCGGGTGAAGGGTTTTCACTCTTCCTCCGAGAATCTCCGGAAAGCCGGTCAATTCCTCGACCTTTTTATGACGAATCCCCACCTTCTCGAGAAAGGCCGACGTACCTCCCGTTGACACAATTTCCACTCCCTTGCCGGCAAGGAATGTGGCGACGTCGGTCAGACCGGTTTTGTCATAGGTCGAAATCAATGCTCGCTTGATCTTAATAACCATGATCTACCACCAGTATGGAGTCAGGCGTCATGGAGAGGCGCAATGGCCCCATTCTGCCGCCTGCTTGTTGCCATATATAGTACCAAAAATGGAGAAGGGTCGTGAAGGTCCGGTTCAAAGAAAGCGAGACCACACCGAATGCATTTCCCCGGTCGTCGAAACTCCGGTAGGATTCGCCCTGCCCTAACCTCCGGTAATCAAACCACAGGAGGTCCATCCACTCTTTCTGATTCCGGGACAGATCATGAAGATATCCCAGCCGGTCTCCCTTGAAAAAGCTGGGAGAAAAGCCGTAAAAAATCACCGGGATCTTTTTCTGCTTCCATCGGACCAGTTCATCGAAATCGCTTGAGATTCTTTTTCGGGAAAGGTCGATCGATCCGTTTACGGCAGGATCGCAAAGCTGGAGTAATCTTCCAGAAAGCCTTCCCCAGGACTCCATGATTTCAGGCATGGAACGGTGTGTATTGAATCCTTCAATGATGGAATCGGTAATCATGAGAATTTCATGTTCCGTGGGTCGCGGACCCCGACGTCCGTTCTGGACTCCCTGCCAGAATTCACGGGAATAATCCTTGAAGAGGATCTGAGCATCCCTGGGTCCCCACTGTGCCGCCCTTTGAAGGAGAGCCTCCTCGGTGGACGAATGGAATGCCAGGAGCCCCCCGCTGGAGAAAATGAGAAACAATATCAATAAGAATTTCACCATGATATTATAACAAGGTGAAGGAAGTCCGTGCACTTGGGCTGCTCTCCGGCGGCCTGGATTCCACTCTTGCCGCCATGGTTCTCCTGAACCAGGGAATTCATGTTGAGGGTCTCTATTTTTATACCGGATTCTGTATTATTGAGAGTCGGATTCAGGCACCCCGCCGGCATGATGTCGATAAATCCTTTCGGAATGAAGCGAGAAGGGCGGGAAAAGATCTCAATATCCCCATCCACGTTCTCCGTGTGGGTGAGGACTACCTGGACATCGTGAAAAATCCACGGTACGGGCGGGGATCGGCCTTCAATCCCTGCGTGGATTGCCGAATCTACATGTTCCGGATGGCCAGAACGTTCATGGAAGAACATGGATTTGACTTTATTTTCACGGGGGAAGTCGTCGCACAGCGCCCCATGACCCAGATGCGCCATACGCAGGCCCTGATTGCCCGGCAGTCCGGTATTGAAGACCTGATTTTGCGGCCCCTGAGCGCAAAGCTGTTACCGCCGACCCGGCCTGAACGAGAGGGGCTAGTGGATCGAGAGAGCTTACTGGACATTCATGGTCGCGGCCGAAGCCGGCAAATTGCCCTGGCCAGGGAGTACAACATCACCGATTACCCCACACCCTCGGGAGGGTGTTGCTATCTCACCGACCCCAATCTCAAATCGCGATTCTCCGCTCTCTTTCAGGCAAAATCCAGAGATGCCATCACCCTGGAGGATCTTCAGCTTGTCAAATTCGGACGGCACTTTCTGCTCCCGGGCGGATCCCGCCTCATCGTGGGAAGGGAAGAAGTGGAGAACATCTTCTTGAAAGACTTTTCAAAAACGCGCATTCTGCTTGATGCAACGGAAGTCCCCGGACCCGCGGCCCTTTTTGAGGGCGAGAAGGATACAGCCGACTTCCATCTGGCCCTGGATATCGTCGCTCGGTATGCGAACCCGAAAACCACTCTCCGTGCCGCCATTGAGATCACCTATCCATCCGAAGAACGGGAGACACGTGAGATTGCCCCCCCCGATTCCGAGAGCGTCACCTCCTATCTGATTGTCTAACGTCAGTAAATTGACCTTCCGTGAGTCCGATCGGATGACCATTCAGCCATCCCCTCCCTTTTCTCCTTGAAAGACAGCGTGTACACTTAACAACATGGAGAAAAAGACCGTTCTCATCGTTGAGGACGAAGCTCCCATCGCAGACATCCTCCTCTACGCGCTCCAGACTGAGGGTTACCATGCCGCCTGGACTTCCACCTATCATGAGGCACTGGAGTACGTTCAGTCCACCCCACCGGACCTTGTCATCCTCGACATTAACCTTCCCGACGGTTCCGGGTTTGATCTCTGCCGGGAGATCCGCACCCAGAGCTCCTTGCCCATCCTATTCCTCTCCTCCCGCACCGGTGAGATTGACCGTGTCGCCGGTCTCGAGATGGGAGCCGATGATTATATTGTCAAGCCCTTCAGTCCAAGGGAACTCACCGCACGTGTCCGGGCCGTCCTGCGAAGAACTTACCCACGTGCAGAGGAAGAGGAAGGGTCACAGACACCCTCTGAGATTCCCTTTACGATCGACGAACCCCGCAAACGCATTCTCTATTTCGGGACACCGCTATTACTTTCCCGATATGAATACAGGATTCTTAAGCTTTTGATTTCAAAACCCGGTTGGGTCTTCACCCGGGAGCAGATCCTTTCCATGGTGTGGGAGGATCCCGAAGAGAGCTTTGACCGGACTATCGATACCCACGTTAAGAATATTCGAGCACGGGCCAGGGCCGTGAAACCGGACCTTGATCCCATTGTCACGCACCGGGGAATGGGATACGCGCTCCGGGAGACCTGGTGAAAATCCGGACCCGGATCATTCTGGGCTTTTTCTTTCTCCTTCTTTTCGGATTCGGGATTTTTTCTGCCTGGATTCTGAATGATCTGTGGCCCCAGCCTGCCAAGGCAATGGAAGACACCCTGGCGGATATTTCCATTATTCTGGCATCCATGGCGGAACGGCAGTGGGATCGGCTACCGGAATTCAAGGAAAACCTGAAGGAGGACATGGACGCAGCCTACCACCGGGCCCTGCGGGCGAAGATCTATGAGCTGGAAAAAAACGAGGTGGATCTGCGTGTCATGGTGACAGACGGGAAAGGAATCGTGATTTTCGATTCCCGGAACGATGAATGGGTCGGCCGTGATTTCTCTGAGTGGCATGATGTCAACCTGGCCCTCCGGGGGCTCTATGGTGCGCGGACTACCCGCACCGATCCCGGGGATCCCTTCTCCTCCGTCTTCCACGTATCGTCTCCCATCATGAAGAACGATGCGGTTGTCGGTGTCCTTACCGTGGCCAAGCCCGCAGAGAATGTCCGCGTATTTATCGGCACCGCAAGGAGAAACATCATTCTCGCCGGACTTGCAGCCACCCTGGCGGTCCTTCTCCTCTCTTTCCTGATGGCATCCTGGCTCACCCGTCCCATTCAATCCCTTACCCGGTATGCACGATTGGTCGGGGACGGGAAACGTCCTCCCTTTCCACACCTTCCCTCCAATGAGATCGGAGCCCTTGGAGCCGCCTTTGAAGAGATGCGATTATCCCTTGAGGGCAGGGAGACGATTGAGGCCTACGTTCAGCATCTCACCCATGAAATCAAGGGTCCCCTGTCTTCCATCCGGGGGGCTGCCGAGCTTCTCGGAGAACCCCTTCCCGAAGACGCAAAGAATCGATTTACCCAGACCATTCTGCTGGAAAACAGGCGGATCGAGACCATTGTCGACCGGCTTCTCCAGCTCAGTGCCCTGGAAAATCGAAAGAGTCTCAGGGATGTAGAGGTCATTGATCTATGCACACTTGTGGAGGTGGAATGTTCCAGCCTGCTCCCTCAGATCCAGGACCGAGACATCGTTCTGATGAATGAAGTTCCCCGGGGTATGACCATTCGCGGGGAGCGGTTCCTTTTGGCTCAGGCCGTGGCCAATCTTCTACGGAATGCCATCGATTTTACTCCGAAGGAAGGCAGGATCCGGGTCGGGGCTGAGGTGAAGGGAAAAGGAATCGCCCTGGTGGTGGAGGATTCCGGTGTGGGCATTCCTGACTATGCCCTGCCACGGATCTTCGAACGGTTTTTCTCCCTGAATCGTCCCGGAACCCTGGAAAGAAGCACCGGCCTGGGGCTGGCCTATGTCCGGGAAATCGCCCTTCTTCACGGGGGTGAAATCACCCTTCGCAACCGGCCCGAGGGAGGGACGGTTGCCGCACTGGAACTGCCCCTGGAACCGTCCTGAACGAAACGATCAGTCTCCGATGGTCCAGCTTGCACCGAGCGCGTACGCAAGACCTCTTTGATTGTGACGAAAGGACTCCACGGGACGATCGTTTTCACGGATCAGAACGGCAAAGGCTTGTAGCCCATAACCCAGGTTGCAGGCCGTTTTCAGAATCCCCCGGTGGACCGGCTCGTCATGGAAGGGGTTTCCCAGCTTTTCCGGGTTGTAATATCCTGCACTGGCTTCAAAGAACCATCGTTTCCCCTGCCACTGAACATCCAGGTACCCGCCCTTACCGATCACAGGCTCATGAACCCCCACGAAGACGTCCCGATAATATAGATCACGGCCCCAGGTAATTTCCGAAGGGTCGATGTCCCTGTGAAGTCCGTATTCATCGTGGATCCACTCCATGGAAAAGGTCCAGTGTCCCAGGGCGTACCGGGCATCGATCCCCGCGTGGTTGCTGAACGATTTCTGCTCCTCCGATCCGATCCCGTCATGACCCTTGACGGAGGCTCCCACTTCCCAGTTTTCTCCCTCCAGCCCGATCCTCCCGATCATCCCCTTGGCCGAGTTCGTTTCCCTGTCTACGTCTCCGTTAATGATTCCGGCATCCACAACGATCAACCCCTTCCGGTAGGTGACGAAGAGGCCTGTCTCATACCAGTAGATTGCCTGGGTCCGAATGAAGGGGGCATCAAAGCGGCTGTTGGAAAAGAGGACCATTTCCGGTCGGCCGAAGGGTGTGTCGATCTTTCCGATCCGGAATGTCCAGGGACCGGTCCTGTACCCGAGAGCCAGGTTCATCAGCTCCATGGTATCGATTTCCAGGGTCGGCCAGTAGGGGTCCCGATATTCGTCATGGAGAACGTTATTCCCCAGGGGCTGGTTGACGTGTACCCGGCTGTCCAGAAAAATTCCTCCCCGGGGCGTGGGGCGGGTAAGGGAAAGATCGACAGACGCTTCCGCGGCAAAGGTCTGCTCAATGCCGCTCCACTGTATCCGATAATCGTGGAGAAAAAAGCCCCGGACGACGGCGCTGGAATGCCACTCAAGGGAGGCCCACGGCTCTTTTGAATCGTCTGCATTGAGAATACCATGCAGAAAACTCAAAGCCATAAGGATGGAGATGGATAATCGAAGGGAATAACAGGGCGTACGGAATGATTGGAGCATGGTGTATTATACCCAGCCCGCAAAATGAGGACCAAAAAGAGAAGCCCGCAAAGTGCGGGCCATGAAAAGAAAGTCGGAGGGCATGCTTGATAACGTATGAGATGCCTCTCCTATTCCCGCACTTCACGGGGATTTCACCTGGATCCCATCTTATTTCCATCTTGACAGCTTACTGTAGACACGGACCCTTCAAGGGAGCTTGCATTTGATTTTGGAAAGGAGACACTATGATTCAACGTTTTGTGGGAATGTCCGTTGTCTGGCTCTTTACCGCCATTGGGTGGCTGGTTCTTTCCGGAACGGTGGATATCCGTACGGGTGCCGCCGATCGCACCATGAAAAACAAGGTCGGTAATCTCTGGGGAACCGCCCAGACCCTTGTCCCGCCGGAGATATCATGGAGCAAGGAAGTGATCCGAAAGCAGGAATCGATTCAGAAAGATCAATCCGGAAGCGAGGTTACAACGACCCGCCTCATCCCTGAAACACACAGGTACAATACGCCTCTGCAAAACAGCGACATCCGGGTTCAGGTTGATCTGGAACATCGCCGGAAAGGTCTTTTATGGTATTCCACCTATACGGCCGATTTTCTGGCCACCTATCAGTTCGCAAACGAAGATGACGACCCTCATACCCATTTCTTCACCTTTCCGCTTCCGGATCCAAATGGCGTATATGACAATTTTTCCTGTTTTCTGAACGACCAGCCTGCACCGTACAATCTTTTCGAGCACATGATCCAGGTTCGGGTAAAGCTGAATCCAGGTGAGACAGCCAGGATCTCCGTCGGATTTCGATCCTTCGGACAGGATGACTGGCGCTATCTCTTTCGCAGGGATGGAGAGGTCGGGATGGTGAAGGACTTTCAGCTCAGCCTGATCACGAATTTCGAGGACATCGATTTTCCCGACGGAACGCTCTCCCCGACACTCAAGGAGCCAACTGAATCGGGATGGAAACTCACCTGGACCTACTCGAACCTCATGTCCGGCTCAGGGATTGGCATCCGGATGCCCAGCCGGATTAATCCCGGTCCCTTTGTGTCCAGAGTCACCCGCTTTGCCCCTGTATCCCTCCTCTTCTTCTTTTTCGTCCTCTTCGTCATCACCGTGGTGAACAAGCTCCCCCTTCGGACGGAACACTACTTCTTTCTTGCCTGCGCCTTTTTTGCCTTCCATCTTCTCTTCGCCTACCTCGTGGACCATGTCGATCTTCACCTCTCTTTTTTCATCTCATCCGTCGTTTCGATCTTCCTGGTCGTCTCCTATCTGCGGCTGGTTGCAGGACGGACCTTTGCCATGCGGGAGGCCGGTCTCTCCCAGTTCATCTACCTGGTGCTCTTCTCCTATTCCTTCTTTTTTGAAGGGTACACGGGCCTGATCGTCACGGTGGGTGCCATCCTCACCCTCTTCATCACGATGCAGATGACCGCCAGGAGACAGCATGTAATCAAGGGAATATCGCCCGAGTACCCGAATCTGTCAACACCATAATCAGTTAATCAAATAACCATCGAAATTATCAGCCATCTGGTTCCGTCCTGTTTGCTCGCTGTTCGCAGGATGGAACCTTCTTTCTTTTCCTACGTATTCCATAGTAGTTACAGGCTTTATTGTTCTACTAACAAATTAGTTGACAGGCACGTATACGGTATGGTACGCTTCAATTACTAAATATTTAGTAGGAGGTCGCAAGGTGCCAAGGAAAACGTCGAAAATCCTCACAGAGAGCGAAATCCGGATCATGGAGATTCTCTGGAACGAGGGCAAGTGCACCGTGACCCGGGTCGTGGAATGTCTGGCGCCGGATGTTCCCCTGGCCTACACAACCGTCCTGACCACCCTCAGGATCCTGGAAGACAAGGGTCACGTTGCGCACTCCAAATCGGGCCGGGCCCATGTGTATTACCCCCTGACCCGGCGGGATCAGGCACGGCAGAGCGTCCTGACTACCATGCTGGAGCGTTTCTTTGACGACTCACCGGAAGAGCTTCTTGTCAACCTCCTGAAAGAGAAGGACCTTACACCTGAGGAGATTCAAAACCTCAGGAAGGTCCTGGACCGAAAGGAGCGTGAAACGTGACGGACTGGATTGAAATTCCGGCATCCATGATAGGAGCTATTGCCTCATCGATCCCCATGGCTCTGGTGATGGTAGCTGCTGTCGCCATTCTGATCCGCCTGCATGGCCGTTTGCGTGCTTCTTCACGATACTGCATCTGGTGGCTGACCCTTGTGGCGGTTCTGGCCCTTCCCCTGGTACGCGGGACTCTGCCGCCCATTCCTGAACCTCATTCATCTTTTACCGAATCCGCACCCGCAAGTTCCGCGGCCGGGCCGGAAGAACCCGGATTGGATCTTCATTCTCGGAATACATCGCCACCCATTGAATTTACGCTTGCGGAAATGGCCACGAGTCCCTCCATTCTATGGCAGAGTATTACCCTTCAATTTCAAAACTTTCGCAGGGAAGCGCTTACATTTCTCTTGCCCTCCATTCCGCTCTCAACCATAACCGGCATCCTCGGAGGGTTCTGGATGGTGCTCGCGGGTCTCCTTCTGTGGCGTCTTGCCCGAAAAACCCGGGCCGTGATGAGGCTGAAAACCTCAGGCACTCCGCTAAGAGAATCCATCCAGACCTGGCTGACATCGCTACTCGATCGTCTTGGATCTCGCAGAAATGCTCAGGTATTGACTCACGATTCAGTCCATACTCCCTCTACGGTGGGCTACCTTCATCCGGCTATTCTTCTTCCTGAGAACATGGTGCCCTCCCTGGAGGAAGGAGAGATGCAGCAGATTTTGATGCACGAAGCCGCTCACCTGAGCCGGTACGATGACTGGTTCCATCTTGTGGAACGCATTTTAACAACTCTTTTCTTCTTCCACCCCGCCCTCCATTTTCTGATCCGGAAGCTGCGCTTTGAACGGGAGCTGGCCTGCGATGAGAGGGTCGTGGAGGCAACGGGCAGCCCGGAAGGGTACGCTCGATGCCTTCTTAGGGTGGCTGAAGCCACAATTTCAGGGCCGGGAGGAATTCCAGCCCCGGCTATTTTCACAACATCATCCCAAATGTACAGGAGGATCACGATGATTATGAACCCCAGACAGCGCTCATCCCGGTGGGTGGCGTTTCTTGCAACCGCAGCCATTTCCGTCTTTCTTGGTTTTTCCCTGATCCAGTGCGCAAGTACGCCGCAATCCGCCTATGCGGCTGATCTTTCCACGAATTCGATGAATGCTCCCGCGAATCCTGAAGCCCCTGCTTCACCTGCACCCACGCCCCTCGCGGCTCCTGCTCCCCAGGCGAAGCCCAAGCCTGCTCCCCATGTCAGGCCGGCGCCTCCAGCTCCTCCCGCATCAGCGGCAACGCCTGAGAAAGAGGAACTGGACCAGATCGTAGACCTGTCGGAGATTCATCGAATCGTTGAAGAAGCCATGAAACATGCAGACATGAAAGATCTGGATGAGGAAGAGATCGAACGAATCGCAGCGGAAGCAGAGCGCCACGCGGAAAAGGCCATGGCTCTTGCCGAGGAACATCTGCACAAAGCGGAGGAAGTTCTGAAACACCATGAGGAAGAGTTAAAAAAGCATGAACAGGAAATCTCCCGGCATGTAGAGGCCATCACCGATGAGGAAATAGAGGAACTGGAACGCAAGATTGAAGCGATGAGCTCTGAGATCGAAAAGAAGGTGGAAAAACGGCTGGAGGGCGTGGACTGGGACAACCTGAATGAAGCCGAACGACAGAAAATGGCACAGGAGCGCCTTGCGGGGCTGGAAGAGGAAATCAAGGAAATGAAAGAAAAACTCGAACCCCTGACAAAGGAACTTCAGTTTCGTATCCAGGCCCGCATCAAACCCGAAATCGAAAAAGCGCTGAAAGAAATTCAACAGGCGCAGGAAGAGATTAAGGAGAAGAAAAAGAAATAGTTGAGTCCATATCCACTAATAAGCGGGCGCCCCGGTACCGGGGCGCTTTTTTTTGCTTTTTCCTTTGACAGAAATCGATATCCAACCAGGAACTGCCTGCCATGGACACTTCTCGCCGAGGAGTCTATAATCAACCGATATACCCCATGAGGAGGCTTCATGTCCCACCTTGATGTCCTTGGAGAGATCATCGAACTCAACGAAGAAGGATTCATGGTCCAGCCGGAGAAATGGACCGAGGATGTTGCCGCTCAACTCGCCAGAGAAGAAGAAGGTCTGGATACCCTCACGGAGAACCACTGGAAGGTGATCCGTTTTATTCGCAGCTATTACCTTGAAAAGGATCTTGCTCCCATGATTCGGCTCGTATGCCGTGAGACCGGGCTGAGCCTCAAGGAAATCTACACTCTTTTTCCTTCCGGACCTGCCAAGGGAGCATCCAAGATCGCGGGACTTCCCAAGCCGGACGGGTGCGTCTGAACCCACCCATACCATGAATCTCCTGACTCTCCTGGTTACCGTGTCAATCGCATATTGCGGGATCGCCCTCGCCTTTCTCTTCCTTCAGGCACGTTCCCGCGGAAAAAAAATCTTTTACTCGGCGGCCAGAATGAATGCGGCTCCAGGGATTCGCTACGCCTTCACACAGGGCATGCTTCCCTGGGAGAAGGAGAGTGCGGCCCACCACCTCCCCACCTACCTGGCCGGCGTGATCTATCATGCCGGGATCGGGATTAGTCTCTTCTTTCTTTTCTGCACCCTTTTGAATATAACTCTACCGGCACTTCTCTACCGTACAGGCGGGTGGATCGTGATGGCGGGATTGATCTCAGGTTTCTCTCTCCTTATTAAGCGGGGGGTTTTTCGATCCCTCCGCTCGATCAGTGTTCCTGATGATTTTCTGTCCAACATTCTGGTGAATCTTTTCCTTGTCTTTACCTTCTCATGGATCCTGGCGCCTCAGACCCTTCCATGGCTTTACGGAGCGGCTGCTCTTCTCTTTTTCTACATCCCCGCAGGAAAGATTCGCCACTGTATGTATTTTTTCCTGAGCCGGAGATTCCTGGCCATCGACCTGGGACGCCGCGCCGTCTTTCCGCCGGCCGTCGGGAGATAATCCATGGGTTCCGAAGAGAAAAAGCCCTCCACCGATCCTTCATCCGGGCGGCGACTCCCATCATCCAGCCTCAAGGATGCTCTTCAGGAGCTCAAACAGGCCATTGATTCCGAATATGATGCCTATCTTAATGCCTGTGTACGGTGCGGGCTGTGCGCCGACTCCTGTCACTATTACCTCACCGATGGGGAATCGGCCTCGATCCCGGCCCACAAGCTCCATCTTGTTGCCTCCGTCGTACGCCGGAATTTTTCTTATACAGGGAGATACATTCCTTTCCTTACACGGGCCCGGGCTTTTGATTCGGACATGGTGGACCGCTGGATCGACGATCTTTTTGGCCGATGCTCCCTCTGCGGCCGATGTTCCCTGAACTGTTCGATCGGGATCGGGATCCACCGTGTTATTCGTCTGGGACGAAGCACGCTCGCAAGACTCAATGCCGTGCCCCAGAGTCTGCAGTCCACGGTGGACAAGGCTCTCACCAGTGGCAACAATATGGGAATCCAGCGGGAAGACTGGCTTGACACCCTGTCCTGGATCGAGGAAGAGCTTCAGTCCGAAATTGGAGACACCCGTCTTCGGATGCCGGTGGACCAATCCGGAGCCCGTGTCCTCTATGCGGTCAATCCGAGAGAACCCATGTTCTATCCGCTTTCACTTTCCGCAGCCGGAAAGATCTTTCACGCTGCCGGTGAAAGCTGGACCCTGGCTTCGGACTTCTTTGATGTGACAAATTACGGCCTCTTCAATGGAGACGACAAAACGGCAGGGGAACTTTCGGACAGGCTGGCCAGGACGATGGAACGCCTGGGATGCGAAACACTTGTACTTTCGGAGTGCGGTCACGGGTATAACGCGAACCGCTGGGAAGCTCCCGAATGGCTGAAACGAAGGAACGCCTTCGAAGTCAAAAGCCTTCTGGAGGTCATGGGGGACTATATCCGAAGCGGTCGAATCAGACTCGACCCGTCAAAGAATTCCGAGCGTGTGACCCTTCATGATCCCTGTAATCTTGTCCGTCTCGGGGGTGTGGTCGACGAGCAACGATTCATCCTGCGCCATGCGGTGGAGAACTTTGTCGAAATGACACCCTGCCGTGAAAAGAATTTCTGCTGCGGGGGAGGGGGCGGCCAGTTATCGATGACGCCCTTTGCGGAGCGCCGGATTCGAGCGGGAAAGATAAAAGCCGATCAGATCAGCGCCACTGAGGCAAAGATCGTGGCCACTCCCTGCCATAACTGTATCGATCAGCTCGGGGAACTGAATCGGCATTACAAGCTTGGTGTTTCCATTGTTTCCGTCGGAGAGCTGGTGGCCGAGGCCTTGATCCTGGACCGGCCGTCCGAATCGTAGCCTCAGGAAGGTTTTCCGAAGGTTTCCGCGATCTCCCTTACGGCTTCCACGGCGGTTTCGATGTGCTCTTCCGTGTTGAAGGGACCAATCCCAAAACGAACCGCACCTTTGATGGTGTCCGTACCCAGATGCTCATGAACGAGCGGAGCACAGTGAAGACCGGTACGACAGGCGATCCCATAATCGACATCGAGCATCGTACCGACGTTCAGGGCTTCAACTCCCAGGACATTAAAGAGGAGAACACTGATATGGTCATGAAGGTCGTCCTGGCAGTAAAGGATTACACTCTCAATCGTCCGTAGACCATCCCGAAGCTTTTTCAGCAGGGCCATCTCCCGGCGGTGGATCACGTCCAACCCCTCCTTCTGTATCCATGTCAGTCCAGCCTTCAAACCCGCCACGCCGACGGAATTCAGGGTCCCATACTCCATTCGATAGGGATATTCATCCAGGTGTGCCCGTTCGGCGGAGCGGACACCGGTACCTCCGGCCCGTGTATGGCGGATGGTAATCCCTTCCCCGACACAGAGCCCCCCGATTCCCGTGGGTCCCATGAGGGATTTATGGCCCGTAAAGGCAACCACGTCGATATACATGGCATCCATGTCAATGGGCACCTTTCCCGCGGATTGAGAAGCGTCGATGGCGAAAGGCACCCCCCTTTCCCTGCAGAGTCGTCCAATTTCCGCAACGGGCTGAACGGTCCCAATCACATTCGATGCATGGTTTACAATTACCAGACGCGTATTGGCCCGGAATTTTTCGCGGAAGGAATCCGGATCAACGAATCCCCTGTCATCCATGGGAATGTAATCTACTTCAACACCCTGATCTCTCTGGAGATGAAAGAGCGGCCTCAGAACCGAATTATGCTCTGCCGTTGTCGAAATGGCGTGATCTCCCTCCTGCAGCATGCCGAAGATGGCCAGGTTCAGGGCATCCGTGGAGTTGTAGGAATAACAGAGCCGGTTTGGATCGGTCCCGTGAAAAAATGCCGTCAGGTCTTTTCGCGTACTCTCGACCACCTCACCCGCTTCCAGGCAGAGATCGTATCCCGAACGCCCCGGGTTGACTCCATAATGGCGGTAAAATCGATCCATGGCCTCATAGACTTCTGCCGGCTTGGGAAAGGACGTTGCCCCATTATCCAGATAGATCATTTTTTCCAAGGTAGCCCCCCTTCATCTTTGGTGATCGATGCATCCTGACATTATATCCCATGGAATATAAGGAGGGACCAGGGGCTTAGAAATTGTGCCGGTCAAAGGTGACAAACATCACATTCCGATTCCCACCTGTGTGGTATGATGATTCCAGACCTGCTGCAGGTCATCAGATGTGATTTCATTTCTCCGATATGAAATCACCTTCAGCCCGGAGGAAAAGAGGATGGAGGAAAAATTCACAAAACTGCGCAGCATCCTGGCCACCGTTGCCGATCTCCGGGGAGCCACAGCCGTCCTGACCTGGGATCAGGAAACCCACATGCCGGAGGGAGGGGGCTTTGCCCGGGCATCTCAGCTCGCCACACTCGAGAAGCTGGGCCATGACCTCTTTATCACGGATGAGGTGGGGGAACTGCTCGACGATCTTGCCGATCTTGCGAAAGATCCATCCGACACATCGTTCCCTGCCTCGCTGATCCGCGTCACAAAGAGAGATTACGATAAGGCGAGAAAACTTCCCTCATCCCTGGTGGAGGCCTTCAGTCGTGCGACCAGTGAGGCAACTCAGATCTGGAGAAAGGCCCGCTCCTCCGGGGATTATGAACTTTTCCTGCCGCACCTTACCCATCTGCTGGAGCTGACTCGAGAAAAGGCCCATGCCCTGGGCTTCGAAGAACGTCTCTATGATGCTTTGATTGACCAGTTTGAACCGGATATGAAGACAGGTGAGGTGGAAAGTGTTCTTTCGGACCTCAAGAAGAGACTCGTCCCTTTCGTCCATGCTATAACTGCCCGAAAGGCTCCGGAAAACGGCTTTCTTCATATCGATTACGATGAGGAGGATCAGCGCACATTTGTACTGGATGTGTTGAAAGACTTCGGGTTTGATTTTTCCCGGGGAATCCAGGACTTCTCCACGCATCCATTGACGATCGCCTTTTCACCCGACGATGTACGGATCACGATCCGGGTTCGTAGAAATCTGCTTCCCTTTGCACTTTTCAGTGCCTTCCACGAGTGCGGTCATGCCCTGTACTATCAGGGAATCGGTAAAGAGCTGGACCGATCTCCCCTCAATGAGGGAGCCTCCACCGGGATGCATGAATCCCAGTCCCGGTTCTGGGAAAACATCGTAGGCTCAAGTCTTGCGTTCTGGAACCATTACTATCCTGCTCTTCAATCCCGTTTCTCTTCTCAACTCGGGAACGTCGACGTCAATGCCTTTTACAGGGCAATCAACCGTGTAGAGCCCGGTCTCATTCGCATCGAAGCGGATGAGGTTACGTACAACCTTCACATTGTCATTCGCTTTGAGCTTGAAAATGCCCTGCTCGAAGGTGATTTGGATCCTCGAGATCTCCCCGCTGCATGGAACGAGAAGATGCAGAACTATCTGGGCGTCGTTCCCTCAAGTCCGGAAGAAGGTGCCATGCAGGATATTCACTGGGCCTCCGGTGCCTTTGGTTATTTCCCGACCTATACGCTTGGGAATATCATGTCGGGTCAACTCTATGCGCAGATGCGAAGTGAACTGCCGGATATCGAAGAGGAGATTGCACATGGAAGGTTCTCAACGATTCTGGACTGGCTGCGCGAAAAAATTCATATATATGGACGGTGTCTCACCTCTCCAGAACTCCTCATGCAAGTGACCGGCAGAGGCCTGGAGGCGGATAGTTATGTATCCTATATCCGCGGCAAATACACTGGCATATACGGGGACCTTCCCTGATCCTGCCGCCTTCCCGAAAAATACCAGGGACCTCAATCCGGTTTTTCGTCCAGCAACGGCAGGATTACCCTTGTAAGACCCTCGACTCCGGAGGCGAGACGTTTGAAATCCATTTTATCCGGAAGATCATCTGAGGCGTGGTACTCGGGATACCGAAAGGGAGCCGTATCGGTGACCATCAAAGCGGGATAGCCTTCCTGCCAGAAAGACCACTGATCCGACCAGCCGACCCCGGGCAGCGAGGCGGGAAGTGCCGCACCCTCAGCGGGCAGGGAAGAAGCGGACCTGAACGCGGCCACAACTCTGCGGACCAGATGGCGGGATGCAAAGTTCCCTACGAACGCAAGGAAATTACCCCTTGAAGGATAGGCAAGGGAAAGTGGAAATGGATATTGTTGGGAATCCGGTTCGTCGGTGAAGTATCCCATGGTCTCCAGACTGAACATGGCCTGTATCTGGTCACCCCGCGCCCTGCAGGCCTTCGCGTAAATCACACTACCCATTTGCCCGGTATGAAAATAGGGGGGTTCCTCATTCACAAAGGCCACGCATCGGAGCGTCCTGGCATGAGGCTGTGAGGCGAGAGTCCGGGCGAGAGCGAGCAGGGCGGCCACTCCCGATCCATTATCATTGGCTCCGGGACAGCCGGGAACCGAATCGTAGTGCGCACCAATCAGAATAATCTCCTCTTCCCTTTCCCTTCCTGTCCACGTTCCCTCAATATTGAAACATTCGACACCTTCCACGGTATAGGCCTGGCGAACCACATCCATGCCGGCATTGGCAAGCGAGGTTTCAATCCAGTCTGCGGCGCGATTCAGCGCTTCCGGTCTGTGAACGTGTCGCTCACCGATTTCCAGCGCAAGGTGACGAACGTCTTCCTGGAGACGAAGGGAGAGATTATTGGTGTCAGAAACAGACCCTCGATCAACATAAGGAGAGGAAGGCACCGGCATACGAATCATCATACTCCACAAAAATGCGATAGAAATGGAAAGAAGGAGTGCCGCCACTCCAGGGATCCACAATGAAATTTTCAGCATTCTCGCGATCATGTCTCCAGCTTACCCCACATTTCAGTCCATCCAAAGTTACTGAGCCGTTTTGCGTTGTTCTCCCGGCCGAAGGTTGCTATGATATATTTGTGAAATGCTGCACATTTAAGGGTGTCGCTCATGCAAAGGCGCACGATATATTCTGTCTTATCCTCACCATTCTGGCCTTTTTCACACCATTTCTTCCGGGCCAGGACGGTTCGGAGTACAGAGATCCCGTCCCGATGCGAATTCGGGACATGATGCCCTTTTCCATCCTCTCCATGGCCTTCATGCCCTCCCCCGGTCCACTTCCTCCAAAGGGAGACTGGGGGTTCGAAATCCATCTTTCCCATGCCAACACATTCATCATGAGTAAAAACGTGAAGGAATATCTTGGGGAACGAAATGATCGACAGCGCCTCACTCAGAATGATATCGCGGCGATCCGGACAGAAGGAGAGGGCGATATCTTCTATTTTGATGGAGAAATGGGACTACTGACAGTAAGTGCACATTACGGGCTCGGAGAACGCATTCAGGCCTTCACCCACGTACCCATCTACTACTTCTGGGGAGGATACCTGGACGGATTTATCGAGGGATTTCACAACGTTCTGGGAATCGGACAGGCAGGAAGAGACTATGTAAAACGGGATGAAGCACAGCTCTACCTTTCCCTGGGATCGAATGAGTTTTCGTTCCTGAACCCATCCCCCACCGGGGGCGTAGGAGACCCGACCTTCGGCATGCGATACTCCCTCTTCCCCTCCCGATCCCGATCCCAGCTCACCCTGGAGACCGCGACAAAGGTACCTATTGCCGATCCCGATGCCTATCGATCCACCGGTCATTCGGATTATGGGATTCAGCTTGCCTTTCAGACTGGAGACGTGACAAACAAGTTCTATGCGGACATAAGCCATGTATGGACCGGAAACCTGGCCTTCATGCCGGGGTTTAAGGTCGACAACATCCTGTCGGTAACGCTGGCTTACGGACGGAAACTTTCGGATTCCATCTATCTGATCGGACAGGTGACCCGCAGTACCAGTATCTTCTCAGAGGAAACCGACTCGGAACTTGGAGACACAGAATTACAGATCAGTACGGGAGTAAGAATTCAGAAGGGTACATTCCTGTACCAGCTGGCATTTACCGAGAACCTTGCCAACTTTAACAACACCCCGGATATTGGATTTCACCTTGGAATCTGCTTCCTTCTTCCCCGTGGCAAGGCACGGCATCCCCGAATCCGCACTGATCTCAATTCCGCCCAAAATCACACCCTAACTAATCAGGCCAAACTGTCTAATAAATTCTGATGGGGTTCATCTTGCCGAGTTCGACGGTTTTTCCATTTTAGCAAGGCGATTTCCCTATGAGAAAAAGATAACAACCTATTTTGTGAGTTTTTTCCTTCCATCCATTGGAACGGTGGCACGCTCAAATTTAGTGGAACCAATTTCGATTTCGCGCTCATCAATCACGGTGAAGCTTCCCTCCCAATCCACAGCAACAGTCTTAACTGGATAGGTGCCGGGTGCGAGGAGAGAAATGTCCACATATAGATCAAATCGGCGAGGAAGGTCAAAGGGCCGTTGATGAGGGGATGGTGGCGGCCACGGCATTTCTGCCTCTTCAAATTCTTTTGCTGCCATGAATTGGTTTCCGAATCGAACGTAAACAGCCTGAATTTCGTCATCATCCAAAACCTGTCCGTGGAAGTGAAGGATATTCCCCTCCAAAGTCACTTCAACAGACCCGGTCGGGAAGTGGTCATCATGGCGGGCAGCATCGAATAATAAAACTTCATCTCCTGAAGCGACATAGAGCCTGTTGTTGGATGCAATGGCTCCCGTGACGCGAGAGGCGAGCTCGTTGACCCCTGCGTACAATGGAAGGTTTGACAGGTCAAAATTGTACAAATGAAAAACCTCTTCGCCTCCAACTTTCGTTACCTTGGTTACGTATGCACAAGACTCGTACGCCAGTATTGTATTAACACTTCCCAGATAGTTCACGAGAAAGGTGGCATCCCATAAATTATAATCATAGATTCTGTCTTTGAGGTAAAAGACCACGATGTGATCTGGGTCGGGCCATGCGGATCCATTGGTCATGTAATAGTCTTTGTACTGGAATGAAGTTCGCTGCAGGCAAGAGTCTGTACAATAGGGAAATCCCGTCAGGCAGGGGGACCAGTATGTGCTGCCGGACTCGATGGCGGAGTCCAGATCACTTTTGAGGAAATGGCTGGTACTCCACTCTGCAGGGAAAAAGAACTCTCCCCGATAGTAGCGAATTTGGCCTCCGCTGTATTTAATTTTCTTCCTGCAACCATCCAGCTCATAATAGTGCGTGTAGAGCATAGCTGCTTCAAAATCAGGGAGATGAATGGCATAGGGGACAAAACAGCAGTCTGGATACCAATCCATAGGTTCCCCTTCAGCCCAATAGGAGGGACAAAAGAGATAGTCCTTTGCAACGGAACATCCCACAAAGTTATCGGATGGAAACCCGCCGGATAACGCGTTCATATCTGTGATACCCGCCTGGGGAGGGATCAACTCCCAGATCTGCAGGGGGTTGTCCGGTTGCCGTAAATCGTAAAACCGTATCCCATGGTTCTCCAAAGACACATACCAGAAACGAATAAGAAGGTTTTGCCATCGATACAGCCGGGCAGAATACTCGCTGTGATCAACAGGAATCACCGTAATTAGCTCGGGATTTCCGCCTGTCAGGTCATAGAGATACAGGTTATCTCTCCCGGTTACATAAAGATATCCTCCGTAGGTCGCCAGGTCAGATACGGATTCCGGGAAAGTCAACTTCCCCAATAAATTCAACGGCGGGACCTCCTCCTGTGAATGCAGGAGTGACGAAGTAATGACCAGAAAAAAGGTAAATATCAGTTTCATTGCACGGTTTGGATATAGTGAAAATTCTTGAGTTCATTAATTACGGGGACACAATACCTATTCTTCATCAATTCCCTTTGAATACATCTTATTAATTACGGAGATACAATACCTATTCTTCATCATTTCCCTTTGAATACATCTTCTCATGTCTGCAGTGTATCGCCAGGTCCATACAGTGTCAATTTTTCAACAGAATGCTACGAAACTCATCCCCTCAGCCCCGTCGGGACGGATCCAGCCGAAGCTCAGATCCGGACCTGTCCCAATTGCGGTCAGGTTATGCGGGAACAGCGATGCAAGCTGACGTGCCCGAACCGCGAATGCGGCTTTTTCCTCAGCTGCGCTGACTTTTACTGAAATACCCATTTCATCCCTCGATCCCGTATAATGTCTGGCTATGGCACCTCTCTGCTTCTTTGCCTCCGATCTCCACGGCTCGTCCGAACGTTACCGGAAATTAACCGGCGCCATTCGCAGAGAAATGCCGTCGGCCGTCTTTCTCGGGGGCGATCTCCTTCCCCATGGGATTAAAACCCTCGCTGGAATGGAGGACAACAGCCATGCTTTCATCGAAGATTTTCTCGCCCCCCTCTTCACAGAACTGCGCCAGGAAATGCGGGATACATTTCCACGCATCTTTCTTATCCTGGGAAACGATGATGGAAGGTTCGAGGAACATCGGATTCTGGAATATGAGGCGGCTGGTCTCTGGGCCTATATTCATGACCGATTCGCAGACTGGGAAACATACTCTCTTTTTGGATACGCCTTCATTCCTCCTTCACCTTTTCGCCTGAAAGACTGGGAAAAATATGACGTTTCCCGGTACGTCGATCCCGGCTGTGTTTCACCCGAGGATGGCGCCCGCACCATTCCCGTACCTCCTTCCACCGTACGGTATGGAACGATGGCTGAAGATCTGACCCGCCTCACCGATGGCCGGGATATGACAACAACAATCGCACTCTTTCATGCTCCACCCTATCAGACCCACCTGGATCGCGCAGGACTGGACGGAAAGATGGTCGATCATGTCCCTCTGGACGTCCACATCGGCAGCATTGCGATCAAGCGATTCATCGAAGAGAGGCAGCCTCTTCTCAGCCTTCATGGCCATGTCCACGAGTCCACCCGGCTCACGGGAGAATGGAAAATCCAGATTGGGAGGACCTGGGCGTTCAACGCGGCTCACGATGGCCCGGAACTGGCCCTCGTCATCTTTGATCCGGAACAGCTCGAAGCAGCCGATCGAATTCTGGTTTAGCGCGAGCCCAGTGTCAGCGGACGTGCAGGATCGGTCACCGCGCCGATCTTTACTGCAAAACTGTTCTTGTTCGCGATATCTTCATCCGTCACAATATGAACATCCAGCAGACCATCACTACGATATCCTGTCCGCACATAGTTAATCTCCGCCAGTGTGAGACTCCACCCCTCCAGCCAGTGCTGGAGCAGCAGGCGTTGTTCTGCCGTACCCCGAAAATGGATCAGCAGGTCGATATCGCTCGAAGGACCCGCAGAGGCGTTTTTCGTCGATCCAAACACGTAAAACCCCTCCACACCGAAGCGTTCCGGATCAATGTTGGACGCAATACGCTCGGCCATTCGAAGTCGCCATCGCCAGTAGTCGTCGTGAGGTACCTCAGCGGAAACCAGCTCTCGCTCCGGGAGGGATACAGCCTGGCTGGGTTCGGTCAGATAGGCCAGGGCCTGATCCAGATCTGCGTTCATCAGGATCTTGAGGATTTTCCCTTCGCTCTCTCTCTGGACATCTATGACCCGGATTGTGTTCTCCAGATGGGAAAATTCTGGTAGAAGATCCTTGAAAATATTCCTGGATTTCATCAGGAAAATCTCGTCAAAGTGCACCTCCGATTCATCCGGATACAGGGGAAGATAACGAATGGAGGTCTCGACAAGATCCTGGAAAAAGTGCGTGCCAAAGGAGAGTTCGGGCGTGTAATTCCCTGTTTTCTGTGCAATTTCAATCAGCATGGCCGTGTTATTAATATCCGCATACGTAACACTGACACCCAGCTTGATGTCACCCCGGCTTCCCCACCGCCCGGGCCCCATAAGGATGAATTTTCGTTTGGGGAGGATCTTGTTCAGCTGCCCGACCGCACGGCCGACATCCCTTAAATCAGAGAGGTTTCCCAGGGCATTGTATGTCCTGCCATCGATGTAAACCACGTGGGTGATTTCAGGGACAACCCCATTACTGACGTGCCGGTTTCCTGAAAAAACAATGGATTTCTCTGGTATGTCCTGGGGAATCGGTGACGGCGCTATGTCCTTCTGAGAACTCTGAGGCCGACATTGAAGGAGGTAAAGGTCCTTCCCGTCGTGGGCAAATTCAATATCAACGGGAGTGCCGATCGTTTCCTCCAGCTTGGTAAGAATCGTCCGGATCTGTCGAATAAAGGGAGTTCGTTCCACGAGACCCTGGCAGGTGACAACAAGGTTATGGCGCTCAAAATCGATGCCCAGCAGGGAAGTAGGCGCGTGAAGCGTGTCGTCCTGGTAAACGGAAATAATATTCTGTATTCCGGGAATCTCGGTTCCATATCTGGCAAGAAAGTCGTGGATGTGAAGGGTTTCGAAGCTGTTCTTTTCAAGGTTGATCACATCGATTCGCTTGCTGGAGTAGCGGGCCACTTCTTCCGGTGAGGTGTTGACCCGCAGATTGGGATTCCCCGGTGCGAGCAGAACGGGGTAATCATCGGCCACACGGTCCACGGCCCGGGTACCAAGACCGGGTACCATCCGCAGGAGACCATCTTCCCTTTTGATTCGAGGAGACCAGCGGAATTCATTCCTTGAAAAGGCAACACCGGCAAAGGAGGGAATGAAATAGGGTCCGATTCGGGTACCGACGACTTCCTGGATCATGATTCCCATTTCTTCATGGAAATCAAGGAGCCCCCGCTCAATCCGATATTGAATGGGATCCGGAGCAAAGGTAGAGGCATAGACTTCAGCAATAGCATCGGTCAGTGCGGCCAGCCGCTCATTTTTCGAACCCTGGTTCGCCAGGAAGAGACTCTTGTACTTTCCTGAAAAGGCGGCACCCATTCGATCTTCCAGGAGGCTGGAGGAACGAACAATAATGGGGCACTCCCCGATCTCGTCAATCGCCATGGAAAGGCCTTTTAATATTTCAGGCGGAAAGTGCGAGTTCTTAAAGACCTGGATCATATTGGGGTATTCCAGCCTGACCTCGTCAATATCCTTGTATTTCTGCTCGTATACTTCCTCCAGGTTGTTGTAGTCCAAGAAATTCAGAAGTCCGTCGCTTGCGATGTACCATGTCTTGGGGACCTTCAGACTGGCGAAGAGCTCCTTATTCTCCGAGCTGGATTGCAGGACCTTCTGAGCCAGGAAGAGACCGGCACTTTTGCCCCCCAGTTTCCCATGGCTGTCGGCAGGATAGATGATCTGCTTGACCAGAGTAATGTAATCCCAGACACTTAGAAAGTTTTTGGCTACGTTGATAAAGTCCAGGTGGTCGGAAAAAAACCTGCGCACCAGGGATACTCTTAATCCCTTTTCCACGGGAGGAGAAAGTTCGATGGATTCCAGCTCCGCATAGCTGTATTGAGTCAGAACATCGATGACCTGAGTCAGGGACGTGTTGGGGTTGTCAATGGTTTTTACGAAGATTCTCGATTTGTCTTCCTGCATCCATCTCTGGAGCGAAGAAAGAATTTCACTTTCACTTAAATTTTCCGAAGCCATCGAGAAGATGGCATCCCCCTGTTCAAAAAAACGATCGATCGCCTGTTTTTCGCTGGGGACATTCATCTCATCCATGATCTGCTCTTCATCTCCCTCATGGCTTCCTCCAAGGGACTGAAGCATATGCTTCGCGGATTCCACTCCGTTGATGCAAAGGTAGAGAAGCATTTTTCGGGTGACGTAGTTGTACAGCTTACGATCGGACCTCCGAATCATTTCCACCACGATGCGCCATTCATCATGTTTCTTTTCCGTGAGCTCTTCTTCCACTCGCTTCCATTCGCTCATGGATTCCCGCATCTTTCGCAGAAAGATCGTCTGTCCGATGCGATCTGAGATCGTCGAAATCAGCTTTTCTTCTTCCTTGAGAAAGACCTTTCCGTCTGTTTTGGGAACCTGCTTCCGATAGGAGACGGAAATAGATCCTTTGGGTTCTCCCTGGATTTCAATCGGTCGTGTCTGGACGCAGGAAGTTTCAACGAATGGGTCGGAACGGTAGACCTGATCTTCAAAGATTATCTCCGCCTGGCATACTTCCGGATATTGCCATCCGGGGGGAATCACCCCGATAATGTTGCGCAACATTGTATCGAACGGAAGATCGTGCCGGTTGAGAATCTCTTCTACTTCGTAAAGGCACCGCAACTCTTTGGCCCGTTCCTGCAGATCCTTCAGAAGACGGTCGGCATGGATCTCATCTGGGGTCATCGTCGAACCACTCCTTTCCTGGATCTTCCATCCACCTTGACGACCAGAGGCTCGCTCAGGGTCACACAGCGAACAAATTCACCATCATATTCAGCGGGCTGAGATTTCAGCCAGTCCCAATCGATTCCACTGCCGGCCGGGACTGAAAGATATTTAACCTGGAGGTTGGAAATATTATGAAAGAAGTGGGATCCCTGGCTGAGATCCACGGGACGTTCTGCAAACGTGGCTTCCACAATCACGCGGGAACCGGAAATCTGTCCCCAGTTTACCGGAATGCCCAGCCAGGAATCGGAGCTTCCCCAGCGTCCGAATCCGATGAGGAGGTAGGAGACTCCTTTGAGAATCAGGTCCCGGTTGACCTGTTCCAGCTCCCGGGCGACTCGAACCGTATATTTGAAATCAAACCCATCGGGCTTGACGTACACAATGGTCTGAAGGGATCGTTCTACTCCGTTGCCCATCGCTGCGGCTGATGCAAGGAGAACACGATCTCCCGAGAATTCTTCATCTACCAGTTCGACAATTTCGTCGGACACCCCCATGGGACGCACCTGAAGAAGACCGAACCTTCCCGCACCCTTTCGATCCCGATCGAAGGTCATGGCAAACTCGATTTCGACTTTTGCGCCTGTAGAGGACTCACAGACCTCAAGGACAGAACGAAGAAGGTCGTTGAAGGGAATCAATTCCGCCTGCAACAGGGGAGAAAAGTTAATGATACGGGGTCCCTTCATTCCCGTTCCGATCGAAATTCTGCCCGATTTCGGATCCAGCGTGGAAGCCACATATTTCAACGTATTGTCATATTCGGCCTCCGAGAGATCGGACTGGATCAGATACTCGGTTTCATGAAGCGGATTGTACGTTTTCGGTTTCCCCATGTTGACGGCCCAGAATGTGGTCTGCGTATTCTTAAGCATGTCGTTGATGGAATTGAAGGGCGGGCCGGTATTGGGATAGGCCGGTGAATAGGTCCACACCAGGCTTCCATCCACGATGCTCTTTCCCAGCCCAAGGGCAAGGTTGGCCACTCCGTCTTCGGGCTCCGCATGACCAAAGGGATAGAAATTATAGGATCGGCCCACACCGGCCAGATTGGGATAGAAACGGTCCCCGTGGCGGAGACCGACAACTTCCTGGATAATCACAGCCATCTTCTCTGACTCGGGAGCATTTCCGGTCGCCCGCATATAATCCTTGGCCTGATTGAAGAAGGTGGAAGCATAGACAAACTTTACGGCCTCCGTAAGCTTCCGGAATCGTTCATCGGAAGAAGACTGATTGTTGGGAACCATTTTCGTCTCGTATACGCCGGCAAAGGGACAATCCAGACTGTCTTCCAGAAGACTGGATGAACGGACGGCCAGCGGCACATGCAGATTTTCTGTCAAAGCACGGAGGTCTCCGAGAAGATCGGGGGGAAGGGCAGCTTTGAGAAAGTGGTGGGCCATACGTTCATCGGGAAGGTCTGTCAGGGCAAGGTCGTAGAGCCGGTTCTGTTCCATGAAGAGGTCGAAATATCGGGTGGTGATGACCGTCAATCTGGGCACATCGACAACAATATCGGGAAAAGGCTTACGGGAGAAATGCTCGAAGATAAAGTCCTTGATCTGTGCAAGCCCGTGGGCTTTTCCGCCAAGCTCCCCCTCTCCGATGGCAGTCAGAGTTTCCTCACCGCTGAAAAACTTCCGGTCGAATGGAGGAATGAGAATCCCGGATGAGGGGCTGGAAGACTCCGTCATAATCGTTCCCCCTTACCTTGCATCCGCTAAACCCAGCCGCGGTTCTTGCATGCTTTTGCGACTCGATCGACAGCAATAACGTATGCGGCATCGCGCATGGACAGCTTGTGCTTTCTTGCAAGATCGCTCACGGCTATAAAGGCGGCAGTCATCTTTGTATCCAGTTTTCCCAGTACTTCATCCCGTTCCCAGAAGTAGTTCATATTGCTCTGCACCTGTTCAAAGTAGCTGCAGGTTACTCCTCCCGCATTGGCAAGGAAATCGGGAACCACAAAGATGTTCCGGTCTGCAAGGACCTTGTCCGCTTCCGGAGTAGTGGGCCCGTTGGCCCCCTCCGCGATGAGCTTTACCCTCGGGCTAATTCGAGCTACGTTTTCTCCATGAATTTCATTCTCCAGCGCAGCAGGAATCAGGATATCGACCTCCTGCTCCAGCCAGGCATCTCCAGGAAGTCGTTCATATCCCAGGGAAACGGCCCGCGACCCGTCGATTCCTCCGAAGGGATCGGTAATGTTTCTAAGCTCTTCGAGCTGAAT
Source organism: Thermoanaerobaculia bacterium (assembly GCA_035593605.1). Lineage (NCBI taxonomy): Bacteria > Pseudomonadati > Acidobacteriota > Thermoanaerobaculia > Thermoanaerobaculia bacterium. Next base: position 38,184 of record DAOSWS010000023.1, read on the forward strand.
TCCTTCCTTTCGGCGATAGGTACAGGCACACTGGTCCTTTTGATCCCAGCAGGAAACCGATATGACGACAGACCCCAGCTGCTGCAGCAGTTCAATGGCATATTGAGCCACATTTCCAAATCCCTGGACACTGACGCGGGTATCGTCGGGCCGCACGTTCAGTTCCTTCAGGGCTTCCCGCACGGTAAAGACCAGGCCAAAACCCGTGGCCTCGGTCCGTCCCAGCGATCCGCCCATCCCGACCGGCTTTCCCGTGATAAATCCGGGAGAATGACCCTCCCGTATCGTCTCGAACTCATCCAGCATCCATAGCATATGCTGGGCATTCGTCATCACATCCGGAGCGGGTACGTCCACCGCCGGACCGAGATTCCTGGAGTTCTGTCGGACCCAGGCCCGGCAAAGACGTTCCTGCTCATGAAGGCTTAAGTTGTGCGGGTCACAGATCACGCCCCCCTTGGCTCCCCCCAGGGGAATATCCACCACGGCGCACTTCCACGTCATCCACATGGCCAGGGCCCTCACCGTATCGATGGTCTCCTGGGGATGGAAACGGACACCACCCTTTCCCGGCCCCCGCGCGTCGTTGTGGACAACCCGGAACCCCCGATAGATCTCGACTCTCCCGTCATCCATCCGGATGGGAATCGAAAAGTGATGCTCCCGGATCGTGGATCGAAGGAGCTGACGAGTGGGCGAATCCAGTCCCAGCAACTCCGCGATGTGATCAAACTGTTGTTGTGCGGTTTCAAAGGGATTGTAGCACCCCGTCATGACAGGCCCCCCAGTATTATGAAATCGCCTTCATTCTATCGGAAAGTGAAGGGAATCACAACGATGCAATGGTTCCCATTCCGATAGATCCCTTGACACTCTGTCGGTCATGACATACTCTCAGCGTCAGGAGGTTCTCATGCGTATCCTCGGACTCTATCTTCTTTCGCTTTCCCTTTCTCTGCTGGCTGCAGACCCTGCCACGGTCCTTCTCGATGAAACGGTCGTCCTGGTGGAGGATTCGGGACTTGCCCATGTCACTCACCATGTCAAAGTCCGGATCGATTCCGAAAAGGGGATTCAACAATTTTCTCATCTTCGCTTTGACTATGATCCGGCTACATCGCTGAAAGACATCACAAAGGCCATTCTGATCCGTTCTTCCGGTGAAGATCAGAACCTGCTCGAATCGGAAATTCATGACCTTCCTCAACCCCAGTACATGATCTACTGGGGTGCCCGCATGAAACTTCTGGATGTTCCGAGGCTGGAGATCGGAGACATCCTGGAAACCGAAACTACCATGAAAGGGTTTCAGATTGCATATCTGGCCCAGGAAGAGGAAGAAAAATATATCCCGCCCATGCGGGGACACTACTACGATTCCGTTCTCTTTGGCGGTGATCTGCCAATCACGGAAAAACGCTATACGATCCGCATTCCCAGGGATAAAGAGCTGAATACCGAAGTCTTCCATGGAGAATTGGCCTCCCGGGTGACCTTTGATGAAACGCATGTGACCTATACATGGTGGAAGAAGGATATTCCAGCTCTGAAAAAAGAATCCAGAATGGTGGACATGGGAGATGTCGTTACGAAGCTGGTCCTCGCCACCGTTCCCGACTGGGAAACCAAGAGCCGCTGGTTCTTTGAAGTCAATGACCCTCAATTTGAAGCCACCGACGAAATTCGTGCCCTCGTCGGACGCCTGACCTCCGGCTGTGAAGATGATGATTGCCGCTTTGCCGCCCTCCTTCACTGGGTGGCCAACAACATTCGATACAGCGGGTTATCCATGGGAAAGGGCGAAGGATATACCCTCCATCCTGGTTCCATGATCTTTGACGAACGATGTGGTGTCTGCAAGGACATTGCAGGCATGCTGATCACCTTTCTCCGGGCTGCCGGGTACACGGTTTACCCCGCCATGACGATGGCGGGAGCCAGGGTTGAGGACGTTCCGGCAGATCAGTTCAACCACTGTGTTGTTGCTGTGAAGAGAGACGACGGATCCTTCACCATGCTGGATCCCACCTGGTGTCCCTTTTCCCGGGAGCTCTGGTCCTCCGCCGAAGCGGAACAGCACTATGTCATCGGTTCCCCGGAGGGGGAGACCCTTACAATGACTCCGGCAGTTGAGCCCTCTCACAATCGTCTCTCCCTTACCGTGAATGCGGACCTGGATAGTTCAGGGAACCTGAAGGGAACCATGGATATTTCCGGAGACGGATTTACGGAAACCAACCTGCGATGGGGAATCATCAACGATCAGACGCTGAATATCAAACGACAGTTTCAGGCCTGGATAGCATCCGTCGCACCGACCGCCATCGTATCTGACGTGACGATGAACGACCCGTACGACCTTATGGTTCCGCTGAAAATCCGCCTTACCTTTTCCATACCGGGATACGCCCGGACCGACGGGTCCACCCTGTACTATTCACCCCTTATGGTCCATTACCCGGTGATCAATCGCCGAATCGGAGATTTTCTGTCCGTAAAGGAAAAGGGCGACAAACGTACGTATCCCGTCTTCCTGAGATCCACGCGATATCTTGTCTTTAAGGAGCAGACCCGAATTCCCAGAGGAATGGAGGTAAGGGACCTGCCGGATCCCGTAACGAATGATGGCCCTGCAGCCCGGTACAGCCGATCTCTCCGGCTGGAAAAGAGTGCTCTGATTACCACACAGGAACTTGAGCTGAAGAAAAAGATCGTTCCACCGGAAGACTATTCCCAGTGGAAGGAATCGGTACAGCAATTTAAAGACGCTGCAGATATCCTCGTCACCATCGGGAGGACGTCATGAAATCCATCTTAGTTTCTTTCATTCTTTTTCTATGCCTTTTCGCCTTCGGAGCGCCTCCCGCCGAACCCGATGCAACCCTCCACGACAGTCGGATTTCTTTGAACATGACCCCGGACGGGCGTGTACAGGAGACACAGGTCCTGCACCGCACCCTCCACACCTACGAAGCCATGGACAAGGAAGGCGACCCCCGCTTTCTCTATCGATCCGATGTCCAGACCTTTGCACAGCTGGAAGCAGAGACCCGAATGACTTCCGGAAAGATCGTACCCACGCATGCCAGAGGTTTGAACGGCTCAACCCCGTATCGCCTGGTCGCCTGCCCACCCTGCACCGCCTGGCAGGAGATGGTTGTGACCTTCCTGGGACTGGAGCCCGGAGCCGAAACGACACTTTCCGTAAAACTCAACGATGTAAAGCCCTGGAGATATGCCCTGGATGGCGTCCTTTCCTTTGATGGGTTTTCTGAAGTCAGGAATTTCACGCTGGATCTTACGGTCCCCGCGGGGAAATCGCTCTCTGTGGCCGCAAAAGGTATGAATACAACGATCACCCGGAATGAGACGGAAGAGGATCTGACGATCCATGCCCGGGTCGACCATATCAGTGTCTTTCCAGAGGATGAAATGGATTCCGGTGCTTCCTGGGTTCCTCGAATCGCTTATTCCAGTTTTACGGCATGGGACGAGGTGGGAAATTTTCTTACGTCAAAGGTTTTTCTTCCCTCTTCTCTGCCTGAGGTTCCCGAAAAACTCGATGATCCGCTGACGGTACCGGAGAAAATTTCTAGAGCCGTCGCCTTCGTTGCCGATCACCTTGTGACCGTTCCCATGGATCTGCCCCGGGCCCTTTCCTCCATGAGGGATCCGGCGGCCGTTCTCGAATCCGGGGAGGGAACCGAGCTTGATATGGCCCGGCTTCTCCACTCGATTTTCACACTGCAGGGACTGGACCCCGTGGTCCACCTTGTATCCCCGGAAGCCGGAATCCCTGAAGTTCCGGGTTTTTCGCAGTTTGATCGTATTTTTCTCGCCATTTACACCAAAGATCGGACCTACTACATCCGCCCGGGCCATTCGCTGGACGAGGAGAATCGAAGCACCCTCCTGGGAAGCTGGTATTTTACACCCGGAATGTCGGAACCCCAGGTCTTTCGACCGGATGATGACATCCTCGTTCTCGATGGTACTCTCACCGTCAGGGAGGATGAAATCATGATCGAAGGTCAGGCTTTGTTGAAGGGACGATTTGCGGGGATCGCATCGGGAGGCACCTCCGGGATTGAAGACGGGCTGAGTGCCTTTCTCCCCACCGGAACCACCCTGACCTCCGTGAATGCGATGGACGTAACGGATCGAACCTGCAGGGTTGAATTTGAAGGAATCCGTTCAAAGGGAACGGTTCTTCGTCTGGTCCCGGAACTTTCATCCCTGGACATCCCCGAACCGACCTATCTGGAGAGAGTCTTACCCATGGCCTTTCCCAGAACCGGGATCACCGTGCGATGGAAAATCGAAGGCAAAAATTCGGCTGGAGAAATACTTCTTCCCGAAGGGTCTTCACTTGAATGCCCGGGGATCGCAATTCAAACCACCGTGAAGGATAAAGAGGAGTATACGGCCCGGCTGGAAATCACGAAAGATTCTATCGAGCCTTTGGATTATCTAGGATGCAGGGCTGCACTTGCGGCGTGGGACAACATGCCGAATTCTTCAGCCCTGTTCAAAGGGAAAAAGAAACCTTAGAGATTCTCTTCCCCGCAGGGCGTAAGACAAATTTTCATTCGTTTCCCATCCCGATAGAGGTAGAGGGATTCCGGATCTTCTCCCTCGGTCTGGAGATGCAGACCTTCACAGAAGGGAGGATTCTGGCTCAACCCGCACATGCAAATCCAGCGTTCATCCCCCCCAAGCAGCAAACGAAGGGGCTCCTGCGCCCTGGATATCAAGATTCGCGCCATACATTCCTCCTCTTCCGACCCTAAAGGTAACAAAACGATGTATTTTCTTAATTTCTGATTCTCCAGATTTATGCACGGAACACTGATATGGTGCTGAAAATATGAAAGCTGTATCAAATATATTTACCAAGCGAATTAACGAAGTCCATCCCACCACTGAGCAGGACCTTCCGGAATAAGGCATTTTGTGTCATCAAGAAATTCCTTGAGATGAGGAATTGTATCCTGTGCCACTTCTCCATCAGCGATTTTTGTCGTAAACATTTGTAGTAAATATGAGGTGTCATGGAAATGAAGTACGTGCAATCCTGCTCCTTTGACGAAGCGGTTTATCTCTTGAGGTGTTGAGAATCTTACTCGATGTACAGGTTTTTTCTTGTCTTTGTAAGTATCTAACTCGTATTCAAAACGTACGAATCCCCATTCATCCAGCAAGTTGAACAGGTCAAAATAGAAAATTCCATGGGGCTTCAATATGCGCTTGATTTCTTTAATGTACTGATAGACATCCTGGCAATCGATGTGGATAAATACGATGTGAACGTATACTACGTCGAACGAATCATCCGGGAAGCAACTGAGATCATTACTGTCAATCCTTTGAAGCGTGACATTCGGTAAGTCTTTCATCCGCTCTTTTGCAATACTAATGAATCCCCCTGAAACATCCACACCCACCCATTCCTTGCATACTGGGGCGAGTTCTTTCCCAATACGTCCCACACCGCAGCCGATTTCAAGAACCCTTTTATTCATGTCAATCTTGAGCGCTCGCTGCATCCTCTCGGCGGTAGCACGTCCGCTCTTTATCAGTGCTTCTTCTGATGGTGAGTGGTTCATCATCTCGTAGGCAGACGACTTGTCACGGCCAATGATTTCCCAGGGGCGGCGATAACTATCCCCCCAAACAAATACTGAAACCGCCAATTTTAAACGTTTAAAGATATTCATGCATATTCCCTTTTTAATCAATCCAACGGACATCTTAATAGCAAATCCAAAAACAAAACATCAATTTCGATTCCATCCTTTCACATGTCATTCGAACTGTCAATGCGTTCAACGTCTGGAGTGATAACTTTTGTGTTGGATACTTATCCTGATCTCACATAGCCATTAGCTTGCAATCGTGTAATCGTCGGAAGGTTTCGGTGCGTCTCCATACCGAGGAAAATCTCCCATAATGGTGTTCGCAAACCTTTGGAGAGGCGGTTGATCGTCTTGAGATTTGGAGCACATTTCCCCAGTTCTATCAGGCTAATGTGGGTAAGGTGTAATCCTGTTCGCTCGGAAAGAGTTATCTGGCTCAATCTTTTCTCGTGGCGTAAATCTTGTATCCTCGTAACAAACCTGACAAGAATTTTATTCATGGGTAACTCTCCCTTCGCTATAATGGTACTTCACCTTGATTGCAAGGTTTTGCAGAATAGATGTCGCCTCATCATGTTCGGGAAATGTGGTGCGTATCACATGCTATACTGCGACCAATGAGGATTCTCGCTCTTCTCTTCTTTTGCTTGGGCTTGTATTCGCTTACCGCGCAAATCATCACAGGTATAAAAAATCCTTTTCTGTGGAGCGTACAACCTGAGAAGAGTCTCTTTGGCACGATCAGCCCTTCTGCAGAAGAATATTTCTTATTCCTGCAAAAAATTCGTGCAGATATTCCAAGTGAACAGCATTATGCGCTGGTACTGCCTGAGCAGTTACAAGGAAAGTACCAGAGTTACCTTTATGAGTCCATCTATTATCTCCCAGGAAGATTTATCCATCCATCGTACTATTTTCAATCGTCACAGAATGTCCAATTATCTGACGTTGATTTCATCATCTCTTACAAGTGTCACCCTGAGATATTGCATACGAGTATCGTATTGCAGACTTCGGATGGTGCTCTTTACAGGGTTGTAAAATGAGCGTTATCCTGTATGTTCTCTCGATTCTCGTTCTCCTCATTCCCGGGGCCGCAATTGCTTCTTACTTAAACTCAGAGGTCGATGATCTGTTCTTTTGGGGCTTTCTCTCTTTGTTTTACGGGGCTACGTGCACCGCAATGTGGATGACGATTCTCGGGTTGTTCTCCCTCCCCTGGACTCTCCCTACCATCATCCTGCCCATCTGCATTCCGAGTGTTTATGTTTTGTACAGGAAACGGAAACACATCGTACTTCGTTTAGAGAAGTCTCAACTCCTATTTTCCTGTGTGGCCTTCCCAATATTAATATCTTTGACAATCAGATCATTGACAGGTACGGTTTCCCATTGGGATTTCATGCTGCACTGGGCGGCAAAGTCAAGACAGTACTATCTTGGACACCTTTTCGATCCTCAATATCTCTTGTGGCCATGGCATCACCACTTGAAACCCGACTATCCGCACCTTGTCACGAACCTCTTTACTTTTCAGGCCCTGATGATGAGCCAGTTCAACGATCGGCTGATGATGCTGAATGATGTCATTTTCGTTGCAGCATTGTTCTATGTCGTATTCATTTTAATCAGAAAGATCGTTTATCAGTGGTACGTGTCATTCATGGTGTTCCTTGGGTTTTCCCTTCTTTTTGTCTCATTCGTTATTAACACGCGAACAGTCGGTGGAGCGGATCTGCTTTTCTCGTCGCTAGCAGGGTGTGTTGTCTATTATTTTCATGAATACGGAGAGCGCCGCCAGTATTCGGCATTACGAAATATGTTTATCTTCCTTGGGATTTTGTCTTATACAAAATTCGAAGGATTGTTTTACTCTGCTTTGTTTTCAGTGATGATCGCGATCTGTTTATTTGTAAAAAAGCAGCATTTTAAGATGATGTTGCGCTCTCTTCTCTGGTACGGCTGCATCGTAGCACCCTGGTTGGCTGTAACGACCTACTTTCACTTAAACACGCAAGCATCCGCTGGTTCGGCAATCCTTTCGAGAATCGGGCTTCTCCCCGCGTTACTGCAGGGGTTCCTGGAAACGCTACTCCAACCGACGTGGTATGGGGCGTGGATCTTTTTTGCTACGTCATATGCCTATATTCTCGTGTTCAGAAAGAGAGTGGGATTGTTACCCATTACACTTCTACTGCTTTGCATTTACCTGGTTATTTATCTTACCAACTCTGATCCGATTTATTACCTGCAATCTTCACTTGGACGATTGCTTCTTCCTCTCTTTGTCCTGTGTGTCTACGATTTCATCTCTGCTTTCAGGGTCCGCACGGCTGCGTGAGACAGCGATCCGTCCCTTCCGGTCGGCAAATATTGTTCGAGTCCTTCCCGTACGCCCCCTCAATGTAATGTGTGGAATCATGCGATACCACAATGAAGTACCGGTCTCCTGACGGGTACTGCACATACCATTCACTGGAGTACAGCGGGTCCTGTTCGCAGTCATGGGAGTAGTAGTTGCCAATTGTCCCCTGGTAGACTGCGTAGTGGTGCGCTCTTGAGGAATCATCCCAATTGAAGTACATCTGGTTGCTTACTTTGCTGATCTTAAGATTATTGACGGATTGAGTTGTGTAATAGTAAGCGGATTCCCATACACTAACATCCAAGTCTTTATAGATGACAGATTCGCTTCCCTGGCAAGAGACACAAGAGCCAGGAGGGTATTCTCTCGTCGTCATGAACAGCATGATGTGTTGGTCTTCTTCGGTGCTGGAGATTTGGGGATGGTTTTTCGTGCAAGGCAGCGTTCCAGCATGGAACCTTGTATGGCAGACATTACTGCTTCCTGCGTGAGGATCTTCTGTGCCGCCGATTGGTCGAAAATAATCCCAATGAATCAAGTCCGTTGATTGAGACCAGAAGACATAAATTTCTTGATTGAATCCAGGCTCGCTGATTGGTTGCGTGACCATTATATACCTGTTATCCGCCGCGTAGTAGAGCAGATCAGCGCGATCAGGAGCGATATTATAGGGCACTGGTGATCCTTTATACATGGCTGTAGTAGTTATTGGTTGTGCTATTGAGAAGTCCAGCTCCCCATTGGTCGTTCCCACCCATGTATTTGATGTCGTGTAATACTGCACTGGTCCAGGATCAATTCCATACCTGGTATCGCCATCCTCATTCAAAGTGACCCTTGCGAGGTACGTCGGTACTCCTCCGGGGAACCCTGACACTTGTGCTGCCCCATTTGGACCAGTAGGGTGGACAGTAACGTAGGAATAGGCTCTCTTTCGTCCATCCCCGTCCTGCTTGATGATCATCGCACCCGTTGGGACGATAGCCTTGATGTACTTATCGTTGCTCCTCAATACAGCGTTATTATAAAATTCCCAATGTCGCCCTTCTGCATCGGCATCGAAGGTATCGTACAGACATGTGGGTGATTCGCAGGGACTATCTGTGCATTCACAGGGGCCGCCACCATCGCTATAACCGGTTGAAATTGCAAGGTAAGTGTTGATCTTATCTGTTGCGACCCGTTCATCTTCGTCATAGCTCATGTCCTGATCGTTTTCGTCAATACAGGAGCCCCATTTGGGGCAATAGTACTCCTGTGAGTCACCTGAGCAGGGACATTCGACTGTCGTAGCAACATTACAATTGTCAATCGCTCGTTGATCATTCGGGTCAGGGCCATCAATGTAAGCTGCCAGGAGGAGTTGGATGCCGACGTTGTTCGGATAATAATTCCCTGCCTGAGTTGTTCTGAATTTCACTTCTGTAAAACGATCAACATCATGCTCTGTCGGTGAACAACTCGTTCTCAGTGGCAAGTGATACGTGCTAAGAGCGTTCAAACCACTCCATCCTACAGTACTCATCAGGCTACAATCGATTGTGCTCGCAGCAGTATGATCCACTGAAGAAAAATCAGAATAAGACTCTACAGTATTCACATAGCAAAGAAAATCATCGCCGATACGCTGCAACTCAGCACCCTCCACAAAATCAGCACAATTAGGCAATGTGGCAATGATAGTCTCATTGGAAGAATTATTCCGAATTCTCAGGCACTCAAATTCATCGGAAAAGTCCGTCTTGCAAAACATCAGGATAACGAGAAGAGAGAAAGGAACCCACTTATTACCGGACAAATAGGTTATTTTCGCCATAGGATACTAATAACGGCTAGACACAAAAGATGGAACAGAAAATATTCATCACTAAAGCTAAAAACTTCCGTTAGAAAGGCTGATTTTTCAGTCAAAGTGGATATGTAGATCAATCTATTAGGATTCTTATGCTTTTTCAACTGGATAACCGAACTGATTTAAAGATAACCGTTCCAGTAATTTACAAAGAGATTAAAGTACCTGGTAATTATTGATAACAGGAAAAAGGCAGAATTGTACCGGCTCCAATCACCCTGTCCCGGTCATCGTAAAAGACGGCGAGCTGTCCCGGTGCCGGGGCGAATTGAGGTTCATAAAACTGGACGGTCAGGTGCCCCGGACCTTCCTTCACAAGGGCGGGTGCAGGGCGATGACGGTATCGGATTCTCACTCGAAAGGTCCCGTTCCTGGAGCGAAGATGCCAGACCTGGGGAAGCACCTGGATCTCCGTCCTGCCTGCTTCGTCTCGATGGCCGACAACAACCTGATTTTTATCTGGATTCAATTCAATCACGTAGAGAGGTTCACTGGATGCAATGCCCAGACCCTTTCTCTGACCCACGGTGAAATAGACAATTCCCCGATGCGTTCCCAGAACGCGCCCCTGTCGATCCACAATTTCCCCCTGTCGGGGTTCCACACAGAATCGCCGGACAAGAAAGTCTGCGTACCCATCGGGCGGCACAAAACATACATCCTGACTTTCCTTTTTCGATCGCACCGAAAGGGAGAGGTGTCCCGCAATTTCCCTTACCTCATCCTTTCGAAGATCTCCCAGTGGAAAGGTGAGCATGGAAAGGATTTCCTGCGGCAGGAAGGCAAGAAAATACTCCTGCGACTTTTCCGGGTCCTCGGCGGGTTTGAGAAAAATGAAATCCTCCACGCATTCCAGTCTCGCATAGTGCCCGGTAGCGATATGGGATGCTCCCTCTTTTCGAGCCAGCTGTGCCAGGGCGAAAAAACGGACAACTGCGTTGCATCCGGGACAGGGATTTGGAGTCAGCCCCTTTCGGTAGTCCTCTGCAAAGGGGTGGATAACACGGTCCACGAAGGACTCAGTGTAATCGAGGGTTCTGTGAGGAATCCCAATCTGGGTGGCAACTTCCCTTGCGTCACGAACGTCGTCAAGATTGCAGCATTTACTGTTTTCTGGATAGAGAAGAAGGGTAACGCCCTGAACCTGAAACCCCTGTTTTACAAGAAGACTTGCCGCGACGGAAGAATCGACTCCTCCGCTCATGCCCACAAAAACGGTTCGATTCTGACAACTGTTCATAAAGGTTCCGGGGGGCTTACGACCGCTGAGACTTTCTCCCTCATCCGGCACACACTGCAGAGGCCCACCGTCGTCATCGATCCGCATTGATTGCATGGGGTAAGGTCAATGGCTTCTGGTTCCTCCGGTGGAAAAAGTGAGCCTTTAAGGGCCAGAAATCCTTTTACAAAACTCAATTTCGTTCCCGGCATGGCTGCTTCCAGGCCGTTCAGTGCCTCCTTGTACGAAAGACTTGTGGCTCTCTCGCTGTGAGGGCACTCTTCAACAACTGTATCCAGCCCCTTCATAAAGGCATAATGGGCCGTCTCGTACTCAGTCAGATAGATCAGGGGTTTCACCTTCCGGGCCAGGGTACCCTGCTCTCCCAGGGAAGGCGACTGACGCCGGATATATCCTTCCTGCCAGTGAAGCAGGTTACCCAGCAGGGTTGCGGCCTCGTCGTCAAGGTTGTGTCCCGTCGTGACCACATCAAAATCTTGAGCCGCTCGATTCATCAGATACCGCTTTACCGTACCGCAAACGGCACAGGGCGGACGCCGCAGGATGCGGGCAACTTCATCGATTCCCACTCCGAAGAGATCCCGGACACGATCAATCCTGATTGGGATGGAGGCTGTGGATGAAAACTCCAGGACTTTCTCCGTTGACATTTCCGAGTAGGATTCAATGCCGAGATCGATGTAATACCCAGTTACATCATAGTTATGATGATGGAGCAGGTGCAGCAGAGCGATGGAATCCTTTCCCCCCGAAACGGCGACCAGGATCCGATCTCCGGGTTGAAACATGGAAAAGGACTTGATGGCCTTAAAAACTTTCCTTTCAAAGGCTTCGAAATAGTGGTCCTGACAGAAGGCACTGTTGGAAGCCCTCAAATAGATCCGGGAGGCCTTCCCACATACGGTGCAACGGCGTTTAGCCACCCGAAATAACCCTGCGCACCTCGATGGACTGGTCCGGACTCAGCTTATCTCCCTCCTGAAGAAGAATTCCTTCTTCCCTGTCGATGACAAGGACTTCTTCCCGCCTCATTCCGAGTACGTTCAGCATTTCCCCGACGGTTCCCACAGGGTCCAGAGAGAGAACCTTAGTTCCCGGACGGATGTGAACGTTCACGGTCTTTCTCCAGATATTTGATGCCGGCAGGGATGTACCCTTCCAGATCCAGGGTGACGTGCTTGAAACCCAGCTGCCGCAAATACTCCGCGATCCGCTCCCTTTCTTTCAGAAAAGCGGTGATCTCTCCCTCAGGAAGCTCGATCTTTGCCACACCATCCGGAAAGGCCCGGACTCGAACCATGGCGTACCCAAGATCCCGTAAAAAGAGTTCTGCATCCCTTACCCTTGCGAGTTCGTCGCGATCGATGGGCGTTCCATGAGGGATCCTGGAAGCAAGACAGGCTGAAGATGGACGATCCCATCCCCTGATCCCCAGCTCCCGGCTGATCAACCGGATATCGTCCTTTGTAAAACCGAGTTCCAGAAGGGGTTGACGTACGCCACACTCCGCCTCGGCCTCCACGCCGGGGCGGTCTCCACCGGTATCCGAAGCATTGGTGCCGGAGACCAGGGTGTACCCTTCCGGAAGTACAGCCTGTATCCGTTCATGGTTGTACAGCTTGCAGTGGTAGCATCGCTTCGGTGAATTTACTTTGAACTCAGGATGATCGATCTTATCGTGAGCTTCGATCACCGTATGGTTGACACCCGTCTTTCCTGCGAAGGACGTTGCAAAACCGATATCCCAGGGCGGAGTAATGTCAGAAAGGATCGTGATCGCCATCACGTGGTCTGCACCCAGGACCCGTGCGGCAACAGCCAGCAGGAAGGTCGAATCGACTCCTCCCGAATAACTCACGGCAACATTTTTCATATCGTGAAAAACGCGCTCCAGTTTCATCAATTTCGTTGGTTCACTCATACTTTCTCCTTACTGATTCCTCAATGTTGAACATACGGTGCAAAAGGGGTCAACGTTTACCGTTACGGTCTGCATTGACCACGACCGCATATCCACAAAATGGAGGTTTCCTGCGGAAGGATCGTACAATTCCGCAAGTATGGCAAGTACCTCCTGAGCTTCCATTATACCCAACAGACCTGCCGTCGTCCCCAAAATCGGGGGTGTCCGGCTCCCGGGCTCTCCCTTGTAGATACAGGCCAGGCATGCCGTTTTTCCCGGCAGGATCGACATAAATCGCCCTTCCAGGCCCTCGACCTGTGCTGAAATCAGCGGAATCCTCTTTTGAACGGCCCAGCCATTCAGAACAAGGCGGTCTCTAATTGAATCCAGGCAATCTACAATCACATCCGGACAATCAATCCCAGCCAGAGATTCCGGAGTAATCCATAGATCCTTTGGAATCAATGTGATCTCCGGGTTAATGGCAGAAAGAGATTCCATCGCCGACAGGACTTTCGATTTTCCCAGGTCCTGAATCCCGTGGAGAATCTGACGATTGTAGTTGGTCATTTCCACACGATCACCATCGACAAGGATCAGTGTTCCCACTCCGGCCGCCGCCAGATAGATGGAAACCGCCGATCCGAGCCCGCCCAGACCTGCAATGAGGACCCGGGCGCGGGTTAACCTGTCCTGGTCAAACCCATCCATCATTTTTTGTCGATGGTAGCGATCTTCAGACATTTCAGGATTATATCACAGGTTGTGAGACTCAATATAAAAAAGGGCAGAGCCTGCGCCCTGCCCTGTTTTCCACTTTTTGATCCAATTTTATACTTCCTTCACCGCCTGAATAAGGTCAAGCATAGCCTTCTTCCCATCCGAAAAAAACATAAGTGTGTTCTCGGCGGCAAAGAGAGGATTGGGGATCCCGGCAAACCCGGGACTCAAACTGCGTTTCACAACAACAACTGTCCGGGCCTTGTCAACATCGATAATCGGCATTCCTGCGATCGGACTCTTGGGATCGGTTCGAGCCACTGGATTCACGACATCGTTGGCCCCCACGACAATGGCGACATCTACCTGCCCCATGGTTGGATTGATCGCTTCCATTTCCAACAGCTTATCGTAGGGAACATCGGCTTCCGCCAGGAGAACATTCATATGGCCCGGCATACGGCCCGCGACGGGATGAATGGCATACTCCACCGTTGCACCCCGCTCCTCAAGGAGATTTCCCAGATCCCGGACGGCGTGCTGAGCCTGAGCAACAGCCATTCCGTAACCCGGAACAATCACCACTCGGCCCGCACCATCCAGAAGCATCGCGATTTCCTCGGCGGAGGCGGCTTTAACGGTCTTATAGACTTCATCCGCATCCGGCGTTTCCGAGGTGGGCCCCATGGTTCCAAAGAGAACATTCGTAAGAGATCGATTCATGGCCTTGCACATGATGCTGGTCAGGATTATTCCGGAGGCACCGACAAGGGAGCCAGAGATGATCAGAACCGTGTTGGAAATCACGAATCCGGTAGCGGCGGCCGCCAGGCCGGAGTAAGAATTCAGCAGGGCGATGACGACGGGCATATCCGCCCCGCCTATGGACAGAGTGAGGACAACACCCAGAACACCGCTCACGCCGATCAGGGCCCAGTACAGGGGAATATCCTGCGGGTTAAGAACAACCAGGACACCAAAAAGGACCGCGCCTGCTGCGGATGCGATTTTCAACAGATCCATGCCGGAAAATCGTTCCCGCTTCACAAGGAGAAGACCCGCGATAATCAGAGAAGTTACAGCGATTACGACGGAAGAGACCGACAGTCCCAGATGAACGGCGTACCAGCATCCGCCCGCAGCGACAAGGAGCGAGAATCCATACTTAATGATTTTCTGCCACGCGTGCAGCTTCCATTTCACGGCAAGAAATTCCGCCAGCTTTCCAAAGGCGACATAGCTCCCGAAGAAGGTAACGGAGCCAATAATTCCTGACGCCACGGTGGCAATCTTTTCCTGCATACCCATATGGGTGGCAGTGGATCCGATGGCAGCAATAAGGGCCGAGGCGGCAACCAGGGCCGAAGCTCCACCCCCAAAACCATTGAAAAGCCCAACCATTTCGGGCATGGCCGTCATCTTGACCCGGACGGCGGAAATTGCACCGATGAGCGTCCCGACGGCAATTCCGATGAGGATATAGGACCATTCAAATCTGTCGGAAAGAAGGGTGGCCACGATGGCAAGCAGCATTCCCAGCGCTCCGGCCACGTTGCCCCGGACAGCTGTCTTCGGGTGAGCCATCCATTTCAGGTCATAGATGAAAAAAAGTGCGGCTACAAGGTAGAGGAGGTTTACAATGTTCTGAGAAATCATGGCTGGACCCTTATCGCTTCTTGAACATCTTGAGCATGCGGTGGGTTACAAGAAAACCTCCCACCACGTTGATCGTGGCAAAAGCGACCGCGACGGTAGCAATGATCCTGGACACTATCGGCTCGTTTATCGCTCCGGCCAGCATCAGAGATCCAATAATCGTAATTCCCGAAATTGCATTGGAACCCGACATCAATGGAGTATGCAGCGTTGGCGGGACTTTGGTAATAATTTCAAATCCTACGAAAATGGCGAGTACAAAAATCGTCAGTATCGCGACAAAATCCATGGCTATGCCTCCTTCTCATCCTGAGGTTCAGGCGAAACAAGCTTCTTCACAATTGGGTGCACTACAGCGCCATCCCGCAGCACCATCGTTTCTTTTACGATTTCATCATCCTTGTCCAGGTTGAAAGATCCGTTCTGAGCCATGTTCAGGGCAAAGTTGGATATATTCTTCGAATACATCTGGCTGGCATGGTGGGGAATCGTGGATGGCAGATTGACCGGACCCAGAATTGTGACTCCCTGCACCACGCAGGTCTCTCCCGGTTTTGTCAGCTCACAGTTCCCTCCCCTCTCCGCCGCAAGGTCGACAATGACCGATCCGGGCGCCATTCCAAATACCATTTCTTTGGTAACCAGAATCGGAGCCTTCTTTCCGGGAACCGCAGCCGTCGTAATCACAACATCATTCTCTGCCACGACCTTATGCATAAGTTCCCTCTGCCTCCGATAAAAATCCTCATCCATCGCTTTTGCGTATCCGCCGCTTCCTTCGGCACTCTCCGTTTTCAGATCAAGCTCAACAAATTTGGCTCCCAGGCTTTCCACTTCCTGCTTGACTGCCGGGCGAATATCATAGGCATGGACAATGGATCCCAGCCTGCGTGAAGATGCAATGGCCTGGAGCCCGGCCACGCCGGCTCCAACAACCAGCACTTTCGCAGGTGTGATGGTTCCGGCAGCCGTCATCATCATGGGGAACATTTTGGGAAGGGTCGAGGCAGCAAGGAGAACAGCTTTATAACCTGCGATCGTCGCCATGGAGGAAAGCACATCCATACTCTGCGCCCGCGTGATGCGGGGTATCAATTCCATCGAAAAAACCGTAACCTTTCGCGAGGAGAGAGCTTTCACTTCTTCCAGGGCGGTCAGGGGTTCCATCATTCCTATCACAACCTGGCCAGCTTTCAGCAGGTCAAGATCCTTCTTTCCTTCCTCCGGGTTTGCCCCCATGCTGCGTACCTGAAAAACAGCATTGGCGTTAAGGAAGAGGGCCTTCCGATCCTTTGCGATCTCCGCTCCCCGTTCCACATATTGATCATCAGGATAACCCGCCTGTTCTCCGGCTCCCGATTCAATAAGCACGGTAAATCCCTTTTTCAATAACGTCGGGACATGGGCCGGAACGAGGGCTACCCGGGCTTCACCCGGAAAGGTCTCTTTGGGAACACCTATGGTTACAGTGCCATGGGCCTGTTCTGAAGCAGACTCGGAACTCATGCACGCCTCCTTATCAAGATGGAAGTCAACCTGGAAATAAACAACGAAATCCCCCTTCACTTTATTTCCTGGAGGATTCCGGCGGTAGCGTCGCATAATAAATTCAAAGGCCGGTAAACCACCGCCAGACGCGAATCCCCGCAACCCGTAAATTCCCAACGATTGTGCAGTAACAAAACCCACTACATTCTTTCTTCCTGTCACGATTTGCAACAGGAGTGACTCAGAGTTTTATAACTCTGTTTTCAGAAGATGCTTATTTTATAAGGGTAATTCAGGACAAAATTCACCGGCATTGATTTTGCATTAAAGAATTGCATGCATCGATACGAAGAGAGGATTATAATGATGGTTACCGAGGAGGCAATATGAAAAAACTATTAACCATCATGTTATTGCTCATAACGGCTTCGCTAATGGCAGGGTGGAAGTGGGAGAAATTGGATACTGGAGAAGGACCACCGTTGTATGATGGTCCTGGCGATTATGTATACGATTTTCATACTGCATACAATCCAGTAACAGAAAAGATTTACATGACCTTCTGGCGCGACCAGGAGAATAGAACCGAAGTCTGGTCTTTCAATGGACAAAATTGGAAATTTGAATGTGAATCTTCTGGTGGAGACGAGTATGCTTACGAACTTGGATCATTAGTGTTCGATTTCAAACAACAAAAACTTATTGATATTCAATTTGTTGCATCGTATCCGACCCCTACAAGAAGTCAATTGTGTGCAATTGATTCCGGATCGTGTATCGATTGTTTTCTCGAATTCCAACCCGTTGCATCACTTGGATCTTTTGATACTAATCGCAATATACTCGTTATGCAAAAGACATCCTATGTTCAAGGTTTGATAGAGTATGACGGGTCTAGTATTAATGTTAACTACTATACATTAGTTGGAAATGCACAATATATGGAATATGATCCTATTCTTTCTCGAACAGTTTTATTGAGCATTGTTTCTGATAAAACGATGCTTTATGATGGTACAGATGTTGAATATCTTGACAACAACTTTCCAGATCGTGCTGGGCAATCAATCAGCATGGCTTTTTTTCCCGAATTGAGGGGAGTAGTCGTCTCTTTTATTAATGACTATAATTTTCTTTTCAAGCGTGATCATTGGGAAATATTGAATGGTGGAATAAATGATATCCCTATCGCCATTGTGGGAACTCAATCAAAAGCGATTCATTACTTCCCTCCTATGAAATCTCTTTTATTGATTGCATTTAATGCCGAGGGTCAAATAGTAGTATATAAGTTCGTAAATAAAGGCCATGTAAGGCCATTTAATAAATAATACGTTTTGCATTAGGAGGGCTGTATGAAACTTTTCATTTCTGTGGTGTATTTCTTTTGTGTTATTAGTACTTTTGCTGATTTAATTAATTATGAAATCTCCAATCCTCAATTGATTTTTGAGCCGATAACTGAATCGATTGAATCTATAGGGAACAATCAGCTATCCTCGAAATGGCAAAACCAATTTATTAATCAATATGGTGAAAAATGGACAATTCTCATCGATGTACGGGGAGGGACTCCAAGCCACATTTTTGGAAGTGGTATTCCTGTTATTCCCGGCAAAGGCAATGATTTGCCATTTAGCAAGGAGGCTACAGAAGATGAAGTGGTTAGTTTTGTAAAGGAATTCATAGACCATAATTCAGATTTGTTTGGAATCGATATTAGAGAGCTTAAATTATCTCAAGCTACTTATGTCGGTGAAAACTGGTACATCAATTTCGTGCGTAGATATCATGAGCTGCCTGTCATTGGAAGTGCTCTAATGGTCACTATAAGTAACGGTAATTGACCTGCCCCCCAAAAACTGATCCAGATTCTGTGTTAGTGTTTTAAAGCCCATT
>DAOSWS010000024.1 GCA_035593605.1 Thermoanaerobaculia bacterium
AACCTCAGGATACACGCCGCTTTTCTCTTTTTCCACACTTTTTGAGGGTACCTCTATCCGGATTACTTGACAGTTAAATTTAATGTCATGGCATTAAGTTATGAAGATGGAAAGGTAAATGTCCAGGTCAATACAGTAATAGACGCTTCAGTAGCGGGTGTGAAAGTCACTTGCTACTCAAATGGGAAATTGGAAAACATGATTTTTTCCGCTATTGATAAGATGGTAGAGTAGCTATTAAGTCATTATGCTTTGTGTTTTAGGGTTCTGTTAGGTGATAGATTAAATTAATAGAGTGAATCGATGCCTCGAGGAAAAGGAAAGACAATCAAGTATCCCGAAAAAGCCAGGGATGAGTTTATTGAAATAAATAAGTCCATGACATCTGTTACGGCATATGTTAATGGTGTAAAGGTAAGGATGATTGTGCAAAGACCTGAAGAGTGGTTGACGTTGTCCCACGGTGACCTTCATCAGAGCATATTTTTTCCTGCAATAGCAAGAGTATTTGGGGACTACATATGGCCTCAACTATATGACAAGGGTATAAGGGAGTCATTGAATCAGGTACGTATCAAAGCTGGAATATTAAGTGATTATTTTTCTGCTTACAAGATAATTGATAAATCAGAATGGCCAGAGCACATGAAAATACTTATAAGAGATGATTATCTTAGTTACTACGATGTTAACGTATGGGTATCTAAATCTATGGATGCCCTTGATGGGGAGAGGGTAAGATTCTGGGGATTATCGGGATTCAGAAGTGAAGTATCCGATTATGAGTATGGAACTCTTCTCAAGACTTATATATATGAAGGAAAGAAGATCCTGAAACAAATGCACCGTCAGGGAGAAATAGCAAATATTGGTGAAATACTAAACTATAGTCGGCTTAATAAGAACGAAGAAGTCACAAAGCAGGATCAATATGGATCTTGCGTAAAATCAATCATTGAGTTGATTTTGCACTCATATCAAATGTGCAAAGATGAATCAAAATGGGGAAACGAGAGGACGGAAATTGAAATAATCGTTCATGTTTTCAAGCGTATTTATCCAGATCTATTCAAAGACTAAATAAACAACAGAAAATAAACAACTTGAACCGTATTAAGAAATATTCTTAGATACGGTTCCCGCAATCATGCCACTAATCACCATACTAATGGTATGAAATCGCAATGCCATCCCCACAATCACCAGATCGCGTCAATGAAGGTAGATTGCTGATGCGACGGAAAGTCTGGTTCCAGGACCAAGTATTTGACGATATTAGCCGTCTTGTTGGTAAGTGCATTAAGATTACAATTCCTCAACCCATCCTGAAGTTCTGTGAAGGAAACCTGATTACTGCAACCTTTCTATCACAAATGATTTATTGGTCAGACAGAGGAGGTTCGAGGGATGGGTATATCTTCAAAAGATACAAAGAATGGGAAGAGGAAATCGGCCTTAGTGTTCACCAGATAAAGAAATCAGCGAGATGGTGCCAGGAAAGAGGATTTCTTGAGATTAAACTCAAGAAAGCCAACGGAGTACCCACGAAGCATTACAGGTTCCACTATGAAAATTTCACTACACAGTTTCGAAACTATTTGGAATCCGAAAATGAAAATCTTGAGAATCAGGATTCAAAAAATCAAGATTCATTAACAAAGATTACCCATACATTACAGACAGAGACTACTCATAAATTGAATCAGGACACTGAACAGAACACCCCCCACGCATCCTTTGAGAGATGCGTTGGGGGTGTTCGAAAGGAGGTGGACTCAACACTTGGAAATGGTAGTGGGTTCCAATCGTTGGGTGAAATCTTCCGTATGATTCAGTTGACGACAGACCTTGAAGAGGAGCATTTAAAAAATACCTCTGAAGTCACAAAGAGTAAGAAAGAAAAAAATGATAGCCATCCCGACGAAGAATTGATGGAAAGGAGAGATTATGCGCGAACATCTAACGCCAATTAAAGCCATCCGTGCAAAGTGCCTCGATTGCTGTTGTGGACAGCACAAAGAGGTCCGGCTATGCGATTGCACAGATTGTGACTTGCATCCATACCGGATGGGGAAACGGCCAAAGAGGATCGGGAGCCAGGAAAATGATCAGCAAAATTAACCTTGAACCGGAAGATATCGAGGCGATTGCAATAAAGCTTGTGAGTATATTTGAAGATCTTATAAAAAAAGAGATTCAGTGGAATCAACCATCAGAGTTGATGGATGTCCGGTCTCTGGCTTCCTTCCTGGGTGTGGAGCCGTCCTGGGTGTATAAGCAAGTAAGGCAGTCTGGTATCCCATTCTTCAAGGTTGGAAAGTACACCAGGTTTCGACGGTCGGACATTGAGCGATGGATAGAGCGGAACAAGAATTGATAGATCATTACTTATCTCGACCGTCTGATTCCAAGTCAGATGCGGGAATTGTAAGTCCTTATTTATGAGAGTGAACTATGGCACTGTATAGTGAATTGTATTGTATTTTCGGACTTGACGTACCTAACAGAGTTAGATATACTTGGTTTATGCAAGAGTGGACATCCGGGGAAATACGGGAGTTTCGCAACCATCTCCAGATGACCCGTGCAAGATTCGGGGAAATGATCGGAGTCTCAACCAATTATGTCTACATGCTGGAAAAGGGGTTGAGAATCCCAAGTAAGACTCTCCGCATCCTGCTCGACCATCTGAAGAAATCCAAGGAAAAGGAGGTCCCTACCCGTGACTAAAGGACTATACCAGCGTGGAAATATCTGGTGGATTAGATACGCTGGCCCGGATGGTCGCATGATTTATGAATCGTCCAGAAGCAGGAATCGGAAGGATGCAGAGGAGTTGCTGTACCGTCGAAAGCTTGACGTCAGATCAGGGGATTTGCACGATATTGTGAGGATAAAGAGACATAAGTTTTCCGAATTGGCAGAGTCCTACCTCTCCTGGTGTACTCCACAGAGAAGTTACAGAGACAAGCAGTGGATGGTGGGCTTTCTCGTCAAAAAATATGGGGGCTTACCCCTACAAAAATTCGGAACAAGGCAGGTTGAACACCTACAGACGGAATTATTGAATGATGGGAAAAAACCTGCAAGTGTCAATCGTATCCTGCGGACCTTGAGCCACATGTTTACCAAGGCAGTAGACTGGGAAATGGTAGACAAGACGGTACATGATCGGATCCGAAGAGTAAAGATGTTGCCGGAGGACAACAAGAGATTGCGTTATCTCACCCTGGAGGAGTGCCATGAGTTACTCCGTGTTTGCGATGATCACCTTAAGCCCATCGTTATCATGGCCTTGAATACCGGGATGAGACGAGGTGAAATCCTCAACCTGCGATGGGATAACATCGACATGAAGAATGGTTTTATTCTTCTAGATCAATCCCAGACCAAGAACAAGCAACGACGGGAAATCCCGATCAACGACACGGTAAGGCAGACTCTGCAATCTATCACAAGAAGATTGGACGTACCTTATATTTTTATTAATCCAGGGACGGGAAAGCCATTCAGGGAGATTAAGAACGGTTTTTGGTCTGCATTGCGAAGAGCAAAGATCCAGGACTTCAGGTTCCACGATCTCCGGCATACGTTTGCCTCTCATCTCGTCATGTCAGGTGTGGATATTGCGACCGTCAAGGATCTGCTTGGACATAAGACTCTGGAAATGACATTGAGGTACGCCCATCTTGCTCCCAGTCACAAGATAAATGCCGTAACAATTCTGGATAATCGCTTGAATGAATCCCAACTATACAAAAACTATACAGTCGGGAGTTAATTGGTTATGGTCGAAATGGGAAAAGTGCCTGATATTATTAGTGCCCCCGGCAGGACTTGAACCTGCGACCAACTGATTATGAGTCAGCTGCTCTGACCGACTGAGCTACAGGGGCGTGGAGCCATAGTGTACCACGTCTTTCCTGTCTTCGTCCTGCTCCTTATTTTTCCCGGGAGGTGTGTCGGATTGACCTTCAATCACGTATAATCCAGGTCAGGTATGGTCATCCTTGGAATCCTGTCGTTAGCCGTCGCACCGGGTCTCTTCTGGCTATGGTTCTTTTACGCGCGCAGTCGGAGAAGGCGTCGTCCACCCCGTCTGGTTGGCCGCGTGTTTGTCCTGGGTATGATCTTTTCCCTTCCGGTTATTATCCTGGAATCGCCTTTTTTATGCTGCGGGGTCATCCTAGCCATCTATGCCGCACCGCTCATTGAGGAACTGGTCAAATTTTATGTCGTCCACCAGGGGGTTGCGTACAGAAAAGAATTCCGGGAACCCATGGACGGAATCATTTACGGCACGGCCGCCGCGCTTGGATTTGCTACTGTCGAAAATATCTTTTACATTATCCAGGCCTACCTTCTGGATACCCTTGTGGCGACTGCAGTCCTCCGTACCGTTCTTTCCGTCCCCGGCCACGCGCTATGGGCTGTGATGTGGGGCTACCCCCTGGGGATGGCTGCGTTTTTACCTCGATCTGAGGCCGTGAATGCCACGATTGTCGGGCTTATTCTTGCCATTCTCTGCCATGGAGCCTTCAATCTTTTTGCCGTTTTCACCCCTTTCATGGGGCTGGGTCCCTTTCTGGTGATCGGGATTTCCTGGCTCATCGCCCATCGATTCATCCGGAAGGCTCAGGCGTTCGTGGTGCCACCACCTTACCAGCGTGTATGGGAGCCGAAAAAGGCGGATTGATTTTTCCTGCTTCAGGTCGTCTCTTTCGAAACAACAGGTTCCGTCGTCTCTTCCTCCGGCTCGTCATCCGGATGCTGGGGGTGGAGGATTTCTTCAAAGACGAGGAGGATCCTTCCCGTAATCGCCAGAACGATCGGGCCGACGAAGATCCCCATAAAGCCAAAGGCCATGATGCCTCCGAGAGCCCCGATGAAAACGAGGATCAGGGGGAATTTGCTTCGACCGGAGATCAGGATGGGGCGGAGAAAGTTATCCAGGCTGGAGACGAGAATCCCTCCCCAGATTGCCAGAATCACTCCTTTGGTGACAGACCCTGTTGCCAGGAGGATGACGGCACCCGGGAGCCAGACCAGGGCGGCTCCTCCTACGGGAAAGAGGGCGAAAAAGGCCATCAGGGTTCCGAAAAAGAGAGGTGAGGGAAGGCCCAGGATTGCAAACCCGATTCCCCCCATAATCCCCTGGACGATTGCGGTGAAGAAAACACCGAAAAAGATCGCCTGAAGCATTCGGTAAATGTCCTGTTCCATCTGGCGGCATCTCCAGTTCGGCAGAGGGATGAAGGTGCGCAGGCCATCCAGAATCTTGGGACCATCCCGGTAGAGCATAAAGATGAAGATGGCGGTCATGAAGATTCGGAAGAGAACGATAAAGGAGTTTTTAAATATGGCACCGGCAATAGCCGCCGTTTTCCGGGACACGGTCGATACGATCTGGCTGATTTCAATGTTGAGCTTTTCCAAAATCGGTTTCCCTTGGTCGATCACAAAGGCCAGGGTTTTGTGACGCTTGAAATTCTCCTGCCAGTTGGGGTCTTTCAGTGTTTTCTCCACGACGGGATAGAGATCCGTCGCTTCGTTCACCAGGTGGGTGACGAAATAGGCAAAGGGGAGGAGGATGAAGATCAGCATGAGAGCTGTGAAGAGGAGCGCGGTGAAGCTGCGGGATTTGACCTTGCAGCACACCTTCTCGTAGAGGGGCCAGGATAGGATGACAATGATCGAAGCCCACAGGAAGGACTGGATGAAAGGTATAAGGATCTTTGCCAGCAGATAGAAAAGAAGCACAAGGAGCGATGCCGTCAGGCTGGTAACGACAATCTTACGCGATTTCATGAAAAACCTCCTCCGCAACCTGTCGGCCATGGTCTATGGCCTGGTTGATTCTGGTCTTGCTGAACTCCAGTGTACCGCACAGGGGGATCCCGGGAGAATAGACATAGAGGGTCACGTTGCGGTACCGCTCGGCCTGCTGGTTCTTTCGCCGACAGATTTCGATGTCGGAACGGACCATTTCATCCATCAGGATGTCGAGGCTCCGTAAAACGATGTTCATGGGGTGCCTGTAATTTTTCTTTTCGGGAACGAAGTTTCGATCCTGACAAAGGATGACGTGGATTTCTTCGGCTCCCCATTCGATGGCCTCCGCCAGGGGGGCGATATTGCGAATGCCCCCGTCCACCATGGGATCACCGCCATCTGCAAGAGAAACGGGCGGGAAGGCGAGGGGGATGGCCGTCGACGCAAGGATGCAGTCGGGAAGCTTTGGATGGTCCTGGTCGGCGACGGAATATGTCCCGCTGACCAGGTTGACCATGCCGATCCGGAGCTGGATACCTGAGTGTTTGAGACGATCGGAGTCCACATTCTCCCGGATTATGTGAGAAAGGGGGCCTGGATCATAGAGAGAGGAGGCTCCAAAAAGGGGAGAGAGGAAACCCAACAGGCGTTTCGTATAGACATCCTTCGACGATTTGATCTGCTGCCACATCTTTACCATCTCCGGAATCTGATTCTGGGCCACCATGACCGCGTTTAACGCCCCTACGGATACACCGGAAACAAAACCGAAGGCAATATTTTTTATTTGGAGGGATTCAATGACACCGGCCTGAAACGCCCCTTTTGCCCCGCCTCCTGAGAGGACGAGGGCCCGCTTCACTCCGTTTCCTCTTGGTTCAGGGCATGGACTGTTGAAAAGAGATAATGAAACCCGGAAATCAGTGTGATCGCGAGAGTAAGACCGAAGAGGGGGTCCAGTAGAATTGCAGCCTGTTTCACCACATGGGCAAGCAGAACGGTGAAAACGGTAATAGCCTGAAGGGTTGTGGAGATTTTACCCCAGATTGTCGGGTCGAAGTTTTTCCTCCCGGTCACGACGTGAATAATCAGTGCAACCATGACGATGGAGACATCCCTCGATATGACCAGGATCGTCAACCAGATAGGAATCGTGTATTCCGCGTTGGGAAGGTGGATCGTGAGCGTCAGGAAGGATGCTGTGAGAAGGATTTTGTCAGCCA
Organism: Thermoanaerobaculia bacterium; assembly: GCA_035593605.1. Classification (NCBI taxonomy): domain Bacteria; kingdom Pseudomonadati; phylum Acidobacteriota; class Thermoanaerobaculia; species Thermoanaerobaculia bacterium. The sequence continues at coordinate 6,996 of DAOSWS010000024.1, forward strand.
TGGGGTCCAGGAATTTCCCCAGCCGGGTCTTCATCCCCCAGATCCTGGCGGCCATACCGTCCAGCGTGTCCGTGAGCCCGGCGATCGCAAAGACGATCAGGCCGACAAGATAGTTTCCTTCGGTCAGAGCCACCACGAAGAATGGAGTCAGAGAGAGACGGAAAAAGCTCAAAATATTGGGAACATTGAAGCTGAGGCGCAGTTTGTATTTAGTCACGCTCCACATCCTCATTACGGAGGAGGATCTTTTTTCCTTCCGCCCGAATCAATCCCTGCCTTTGGAGTTCCTTCAGCATCCGGTTCACGGTTTCCCGGGTCGTTCCAATTGCATGGGCGATTTCCAACTGGGTGGGGCGGGTAACCTGAATCATCCCTTCCGGGGTCGCTGTTCCTCCCGCCCGGGCAAGCTTTCTTAAATAACCCGCAAGCCTTCCGCAGACATCGATATAAACCAGGCTTTCAATTAGAGCGTTAGCATTGGCGAGGCGGGAGCAGACTTCTTTCAGAATGCTGGAAGCCACTTCGGCATCATTTCTGACAATGGAAATAAAATCTCTTCGATAGACCTTCAGGACTGTCGTGGGGCTCAGGGTTGTCACGGTTGCCGTTCTGGGCTCATCGATTAAGAGAGCCATTTCTCCAAAGAAATCGCCCTTCTTTAATTGCGACAGCATGATCTCGCGGCCATCCGCAGTCATTTTACTCACAGAGACTCGTCCTTGAACGATCACAAAGAAGACGTCGGCAGAGTCTTTCTCCCAGACGACGACCTCTCCTGTGTTGTAGGACGACTTTACGGCCGTCCGGGCGATCCTCTGTGTTGCCTCATCGCTCAGGTTTGAGAAGAGGGTTACGTTTTTAAAGAGTTCACGATGTTCCATGGCTGCTCCATGCAAGGCTCTCTAATAGATCGGCCGCTTCCTCTCCGGAAACGGGGCTGCTGAGTTCCCACGAACCGGGAATGAAACCACAGGTCTTCATGGTTTCCCAGCTTTCCCCGCAGGGAGTAATTTCTCTCTGGGCCGCAAGAGCCAGGATTGAGGTCATGATCTCCTCTGCCGTCATGACCCGGTCGGCTTCAAAGCGATGATTCTCCATGTCAATAAAAGGAAAAAGACCGATGGCAAGAGAGGGAAGAACAAAGGAACTCTCCTTTCGGTCCAGAAGGTCCACCATTACGGGAGGGGTCGAGTGAGAATCGAGCCGGATATCGGGAAACTGCCATGCGATCAGGAGGGCAAATTGGACCCGGGTGAGGGCTTCACTGCGCAGGGCGTCGGAAAACATCGGCAAGAGATTGGAGAGCTCCCAACGCTTTTTCAGCTGATATAGCCTGCGGTTGAGCTTTGGGTTGTCCGGATCTTTTGCCAGTTCCGTGAGAACTTCCGAAAGGCGATCTTCCAGCGATCGGTTTCGGTTTCCGAGCCATGAGCGAATGGCTTCCGCCTTTTCGGGGTCTAAATCTTTCAGGGTGTCAGGATCAATCTCAGAGGGCGACTCCAGGGCGAGCCGGGCCATGGAGAGTGTTTTGAAAGCTTCGCTATCCCTCCAGGCTTCGGGAAAACGATCCAGGATTGATGAAAGTCGATTCCGGTCTTCGAGAATAAAAGCGTCCCATCCGATGTCCTGAAGCGATGCTTCACCACGCTCCCTTGACCAGGCTGCCAGATCCGTAATCCGTTGACGGCTCAGCCAGCTTTCCGGCAGGGTCTGTATGGATTCCCAGGCCGATTCATAGCGGCCGGTTGCGGCAAGGATTCGTGCGGAAAAGGCTTTCCATTCCGGTTCATCTCCTTTATGCGCGAGAAGCTTCACAAGGAGTGACTCGGAAGCTCCGGGAATTCCCTTCAACATGTTGTTGAAATCGATGAGGATGTAGACTTCCTCCGTGGGTGTATCGATGACCACGTCCCGCAGGACGGCGTCGGCGCGGGCGTAATGGCCTGCACAGATCGCTTTCCATGCCGTGGCCAGACGGCCTGAAGGTGTTCCGAACGGATAGGAGAATGAAAATGTTCTGCCGGATAGTTCTCGAGAACATTTATATTGTCCCCCGGTCGCACATCCCAGCATCACCAGGAGTGCGCTACAGAGGAAGATCTCAATCCATCGATGAATAGTTTTGCGGCTCACCGCTGTCAGGTTCTCCGAGAGTTACGGATGCGATGGCATGCTTGTAAATGAGAATTTCCTTCTGACGCACGCCCAGAACAACAGCATACCGGTCGAAGCGTCGCACCTTTCCGGTAAGTCGTTTCCCATTAATGAGATAAATATGGATCAGGGTGTTCTCTTTGCGCAGCTGGTTGTAAAACCCATCCTGCACATTCATGGGTGATTTGACCTGGGACATAGCAGACTCCTTCATATCATTGTTTTTCTTTCATTTCAAAGCCCGAGTACTCCTCGTCCTGCCTTTATAATACTCGAGAATTTGGACTTTGGCAACCTCGATATCTCTGCCGTCAAACCAGGTTACATGGCTCTCCTTCCGGAACCAGGTCATCTGACGCTTGGCGTATTTGATCGTGATGGATGCGATCGTTTCGATGGCTCCCTCCAGGTCTTGCCTGCCCTGAAGAACTTCAAAAATTTCCCGATATCCAATGGCCTTGAATGCGGGTTCTTCTCCCGTGCATCCCTTTATCAGGAGTGTGCGAACTTCATCCAGCCATCCCGATCTCACCATGGAGCGCACTCTCTGTCGTATTCTCTCGGCCAGGAGGGAACGTTCCATGGTGATGCCGATCTTGATGGAGGGAATCTGGTCCGCTGAGGTCGATTCTTCCCGGAAATAACTGGAAAGCGGGTGTCCCGTGTGCAGTGTGACTTCCAACGCGCGTTCGATGCGCTGGCGATCGGAAGGGGAAATGGAAGCGGCATAGGGCGAATCCAGGACTTCAAGCCATCGATAGAGCCGATTCCAGCCATTTTTTTCCCCGAGAGCTGTGATGGCACCACGAAGGTGCGCGGGGACAGGGGGAATGTCCGCGAGGCCTTTTAGAAAGCTTCGGATATAAAACCCGGTTCCTCCGACGAGAATGGGGGTTCGGCCGCGACGGCTAATCTCCCCGGCGATGGATCGGGCACGCTTCCCGAATTCTCCGGCGGTGAACTGAGCGTGAGGGGGCACGATATCCAGAAGGTGATGGGGGATTTCATTTCTCAGCGCTGCCGTCACCTTTCCCGTGCCGATATCCAGGCCCTGGTAAACCTGGAAAGCATCGGCATTGATAATCTCCCCACCCACATGACGGGCAAGGTGGATACCAACGTCACTCTTTCCGGAGGCCGTAGGTCCGAGTAAGATAATCAGCGGTTGTGGTCTTGGTATTCGTGGACCACCTGTCGCAGGTGGTCGGGACAGTAGAAGTCCCCTTTGGGAATTCGTTTGCCGCATCGAGCGCAACGATTGACCTTTGTCAGTTTCTGTACCGGTTTCAAGAGGCTTGTAAGAATGGATAAGATCAGGAGAACCCCCGCTCCGGCCAGGGCAAGATGAACGTATTGCTGAGTCAGGATCGTATCCCAGAAGGGGAACTCGGGCGTGAAAAATCGTCCGAGGTGAGCCGCCACGACCAATCCGAGAACGCCCAGACCCGCACTGCGCAAAAACCCAGTCATGGCTCTATTGTGGAGGATTTTGTCTCTACTGTCAATGTTCCTGCCTTCCAGGTTCGCCAGTCGCCTCACGTTCGATCGGAATGAGGATTTCATTGTGGCGCATAAAGAATGGCATGAAGGGAGGATCATATCTTGCGAAAACCGGCTGATCGAGGATCCGGTATCCATTTTTCCGGATCCAGATCTCCAGCTGTTCGAGGAATCTCGAATAGCGCTCGTGGGACCAGGTTCCAGAATATCGCAGGGCCGCAATCCTGCGGGCCGGAATTCTTCGAATGGTTATGGCCGGATCATCGGGAGAAGGAAGGGTTTCAAAGCTCAGATGGGAAGGCATGACAAAGCCGATTTTCCAGACAGCCGCCTCCGTAAGAGGAGTGCGGTTCTCTTTTTCCGCCGCCTCCTGTGTAACCGGTGCAGTCATTGCAATCTTGCGTTGTGATGAATTTTTTCCGGAGATATAACGGAAGAGCGGACGGAAGGCCATGGATCCGGCTTCCTCAAAGAGAGATGTGATTTCCATTTCTGCCACGGAATAGGGTTCATACTGGCGAATTTCGATCGGGCCGTCTTTTTGAACGATTGTATAGGGAATCGTTTCCGCAGCCATAAGTCTAGATTTCTCCTCTCCGGGAACCAGACTGAACAGAATCATCAGCGTAAAGTGAAAGATGAACGAATATTCTGACCATGTTCTCATACACATGCTTCGAACAGAATCGCTTTGCTGACTATTCCAGTAGATATAATTCCGTCATGAAAATGGATGCCGAGATGCAGAGATATGGAGGAAGGATTTCAAGGGTCAGCCGAATCAACGAATAGAGCTTCACCGTCGTTGATACCGCCGTAAATTACGCCATGGCTGACATAGGCTCCACTGATGGTGGTGTTTGAAGTTGTTATGGGCTCAATTCTTGAGTCCAGCAGGCCCGGGTCCTTCCACATGTAAGCAAAAATCGAAGGGAAAAGGTCCTGCAGTACGACGATGTTGTCATAGTCATCAAAGTCGCTGGCTGGCCACCGTATCGCAAGGAAGGTGCCGTACCGATCCTGAATGTCCAGGCGGTTGATTTCCGAAATGTCATAATGATTCCCGGTTTTTTCACAATTCTTTGTTAAATAGGGGCCATGATCCCCGGCGATGATCACGATGGCTTCGGGGTCGTGTTTGACTAATATGTCAATATCCCCACGCATTTCACGATTTGCGCCTTTCAGCCTTTCCGCATATAGCTTGACTTCGTCCGGCTGGCACTTTCCTGAATTCTGGCTATGGCTGGGAATGTTTGAATGGGTGTACAGAAGCCTGGGAATGGTGGAATGAAAGGAGAAAATTTCTCTCTTCTTTTCGACATAGCCGGTCCGGGAAACGTAATCGAAATCGATATCGAATCGAAATTCTCCGACAAAGATGGCGCGAACGAGTGTCCGGGTCGAAAAGCTGTCGCCCGGGACTGAATGATCATAACTTGAATGGATTCCCTGAAAGAAATAGGATGAGGGAAATATGCCGTACGTTTCATAGCCAAACTTTTTTAATAGGTTTTGTACAACCCCATCACCCGATATGCCTTTCCGGGGTTTGCCGTAATAGTCAAAGGACACGTTGAACACCCGGCTCATGGTCCCAACCGAAAATGCAGCGACGGAATAGGTCAGCGGATAGATCGTAAAACCATGATCTTCTAAATATTTCTCCTGATCTCGATTGTCAATTCCATGAGCCGACAGAGTCTCGCATCCGACGTACGCATCATAAATAAGGAGGTAGATATTGGGAGTCATTTCCGGTTTTCTGTTATTCACCAGCTTAACCAGAGCATTGTTGGTGGAGTTCAAGCGGTTCGAAGGTGTGAGCGTATCCCGGCTGTAGAACTGAAAGGCTCCATTGGAGATAAAGTAAATCGTGATCAGGGTGTAGAGAAAGGTCCGAAGCTTGAAATGAAACAGGATTGAAAAGAATATCCAGAGGCCGGCAAAGAGTGCCAGCTGAGCGGGGAAATATCCTGCAAAATGCCATGCCCGCTCGGCAGCCAGTGAGGCCATATCGGTGATTGTGTACGTGTAGGCTAATCCGAGGCTTATTAAGGATCCGGTTGAGCCGGAGAAACGGAAAAGATACGGGATAAATAAGAGAGGGACAGAAACGAAGAGGATAAAGAAGGCGGCAATATAAAAATAGTCATACCAGAAAAGGATATTTGCGTTGTGGATCATGTATTGTGCGACGGGGGTTAATGGGAACAGCAGAAGTGATAGGTCGAGAGGGGAAAATCTGATGTCCGCAGAAGTTTTGATCCGGAATGGAATCTTCCGCATGATGAGAAGAGTGACAAATGTGGCAGAAAGAAGAACGAGCACGAGAGTCACTATGGGAATAAGGTTACGAATAAACACTCGATTGATTCCACCCGGAAGAAAGGCGGAGGATAAAAGCAGATAGAAAAAAAGAATTCCCAGAGGGATCAGGACCCTGGTCAGAATATATTGAGACGTATTTTGTCGGTCCAATGGACGCTTCAGGAGATTAAGCATATCCAATGGATCCCTTGCTCCGTATCAACGGAAAGTTCAGAACCCTTCCAGCATACTGGTGATCAGAGATTGGGCGAAGGATTGCGATAATTCATCCACGGCCTGAAAGAGGCGGTCATAATAATCTTCGGCTACGGTGCCCACGCTGTACTGTTCCCGAAAGGTAAAGGAAGGGTTTTCCCAGACCGGTTCATCCTTCCCAACCTGGTGAAGGCTGACCTTGAGCTGAATCGTGAGCTGGTAATCGGTCGCACGGCCGTCAGGATCCAGCGCCATGGGGGAAAGGCCGAAGGAGGTGATTACACCCTGAAGAATCGCGTCGGCATCTTCAGGTGCGGCTGCCACCCGGTACCGGCCCCGGGCGACAAACTCGTCCGCTACGGCTGCCGTCAGACGAAGTTCCAGCTCGGGTTGTCCCGTCTTGTTTTCAAAGGTCGGAATATAGATCGAGTGGATTTCCTTCGGAAGGGTGCTGGATTGGCCCACCAGGTGATAGCCGCAGGCTGCCAGGAGAAGCGTCAGGATGGAGAAGCTGATCGTTCGCATCAGATGACGAAATTTACCAGTTTTTCCTTCACGTAAATGACTTTTCGAATCGGGCTGTTTCCGATATGGCGCGCGATGTTTTCGCATTCACGGGCCATGGTCTTGATCTCTTCCTCCGGCGTGCCGCGATCGACTTCGAACTGATCACGGAGCTTGCCATTCACCTGGATGACGATGGTGACACGCTCCTCCTTGGCCAGATCGGGATTGTAGGCCGGCCAAGGCGTCTCCATCAGGGAGTGTTCGCCTCCATAGATCTGAAATACTTCTTCGGTGATGTGAGGGGCAATCGGATGGAGGAGTTTACACATTGCCTTGACCGTATCAATTTCCAGCTTCTTGTCCCGGACCTTTCCCTGGTGGTAGGCGGAAAGTTCGTTCAACAATTCCATGATGGCGGATACGGCGGTATTGAAATGAAACTTTTCAAAATCGCGGGTTGTTTTCTTAATGGTCGTGTGGAACTTTCGGAGAAGTCGGTTTTCCGCCTCTCCAAAAGTACAGTCTTCTTCGGTTCCTTCCCGAATGTCCATCGCAAGGTTCCAGAAACGGTTCAGGAAACGGTATGCACCGATCACACCTCGGTCATTCCATTCGGCATCCTTCTCGGGTGGACCGATGAAAAGCGTGTACAGCCTCTCTGTGTCGGCCCCGTACTCCCGGATCAGTTCGTCGGGCGGAACGACATTTCCCTTGGATTTCGACATCTTCTCCAGCTTCTGCGTGGTTTCGGAGAACTTGTAGATCATACCCTGAGTAAAGAGACGGGTGAAGGGTTCTTCGATACTGATCATTCCGATGTCATGCAGGACTCTGCAGATAAATCGTGAATAGAGCAGATGGAGAATGGCGTGTTCGATTCCTCCGATGTAAAGATCGATGGGGAGCCATTTGTCAGCCAGGGATCGATTGAACATTCCCGACCCTTCCTTGGGGGTGATATATCGCGCGTAATACCAGGAAGAATCGACAAAGGTGTCCATGGTATCCGTTTCCCGGCGGGCGGGTTTTCCGCAGGCAGGGCAGAAACACGTTAAAAACTCTTCTGAAGAAGCCAGCGGATTTCCGGAACGTCCCGTCAGTTCTACCTCGGGAAGGAGAATGGGGAGGTTTTCCTCCTTCTCCGGGACAATGCCGCATGCATCGCAGTACACCATGGGAATGGGAGTTCCCCAGTAACGCTGGCGGGAGATAAGCCAGTCACGAAGCTTGTAACGAACCATGGAGTTTCCGCGGCCCTGTTCGGCCAGCCGGGCGGTGATGGCTTCCCTGGCATCTTCGGAATCCATGCCGTCGAACTCTCCGCTGTTGATCAGTTTGCCGGGACCGTCATAGGCGCAGTTCCCGTCAAACCCATTCTCTTTATGGATAACTTCAACGATGGGGATATCGTAGGCCCGGGCAAACTCGAAATCTCTCTGGTCATGGCCCGGAACCGACATGATAGCTCCCGTTCCATACTCCATAAGGACAAAGTTGGCGATCCAAACCGGCATCTTCTTTCCCGTCAGGGGATGAATGGCATGGACGCGTGCCTTGATACCCTTTTTCGCCGTGTCTTCAGGGTCACGGGTGCAAAGTTGCTTCAACTTTTCCTGCTCTTCCGGGGCCACCATCTTCTCCGCAAGGGGATGTTCCGGTGCAATGGCCAGGAAGGTGGCGCCAAAAAGAGTGTCCGGCCGGGTGGTGAAAACAGTTACCGATGTGTTCAGTTCCGGAATATCAAATTGGATATCCGATCCCGCACTGCGTCCGATCCAGTTTCGCTGAAGGGTGAGAACCCGTTCCGGCCATTGAACGAGGGTGTCGAGGCCTTCGAGCAGTCGGTCCGCGTACCGGGTAATCCGAAAGAACCACTGCTCAAGCATCTTTCCTTCCACCAGGGTGCCGCATCGTTCACAGCCGCCGGCAACCACCTGCTCGTTGGCAAGAACGGTCGTGCAGGAAGGGCACCAGTTAACGGGGGCGTAGGAACGATAGGCCAGATCGCGTTTGACCATCTGCAGAAAGAGCCACTGGTTCCAGCGGTAATAGTCCGGGAGGCAGGTCGTGACTTCCTTGGACCAGTCATAGAGAATACCCCATCGGTAGAACTGATCCTTCATACGTTTGATGTTTTCGAGGGTCCAGGTTCGGGGATGGGTTTTATTCTTTATGGCAGCATTTTCCGCGGGAAGCCCGAAAGCATCCCATCCCATGGGATTCAGCGCTCTCCTGCCCCGCATCTGGAAGTACCGATATACGGCATCACCCAGGATGTAGTTCCTCCCGTGGCCGACGTGAAGGTTTCCGGATGGATAGGGGAACATCATGAGCATGTAGAATTTGTCCGTGACCTTGGAAGTATCCACATAGGCCACGTTTCTGCCATGCCAGAACTGTTGCCAGCGCTGTTCGATCGTTTGAAAATCGTATTGTCGGTCGGTCATTGAATGGGAAGCAGCTCCGTAATAGTCTTGATCAGATGGGACGACTGGATCGGCTTTGCGATATAAGCGTTGGCACCCAGGGCCAGGCCCCTCTGTTTGTCTTCCTCGGCACCTTCGGTCGTGATGATGATAATCGGAATCGTTTTGAGATCCGGATTTTGACGGACCAGGGAAACGAGCTTGAGACCATCCATGACGGGCATGTTGATGTCTGTCAATATCATGTCGACTTTATCGACCGAAAGCTTTTTCAAAGCATCCACTCCATCCACAGCCTCCACGATGCGGCAGTTTTTAAACCGCTTCAGGGAGAAGGAGATCAACTGACGCATGGTGGGCGAGTCTTCTACGACGAGAAACGTTATGCCATCCATGGCGTCTCCTACGATGAAGTGGTCAACAGTTCGAGGAAGCTCTGGATGGTGGTGAGCTTCCGTTCGGACTGGGAGTAGAGCTTGGCGGCGAAAATGGCTGTCGCGGCCTGGCCGGCAAGTAAAGAGAAAAGTTCATAGTCAACGGCGGAAAAGGAATCTTTCTGTTGAAGAAGCCGGTAAATCACGATGGTGCCGATGACGTGTTCCTTGATTTTAAGGGGTATGGCGACGAGGGGATTGAGAAGATCGACCGGCGCATCGGAAGGAGCCTGGTTAATGAAATAGCTTTCTCCCGTTTTGGCTACCTTACCGATGGCTCCTTCCCCTACCTTGATACTCAGGGTGTCCATACCGTCAATCATCTCCGCGCCTTCACAGGCCAGAGTCTTCAATTCGTTCGTCTTTTCATCGACCAGCATGATGGAAAATGCTTCTGATCCAATGAGGTTGATTACGATTTCCACGACGATCTGCAGGACTTCCTGGAAATCAAGGGTGGAATGGAGCTGGTAACTGGCCACGTACAGATTCGCCAGGTTGTTATTCTGCTCTTCGATTTCTATATACCGGGAAGCGAAATCTTTATTTTCTTCTTCGACCTTGTGGTGGGTCTCGAGAAGCATTTTATGCTCCTCTTCCAGGTCGGAAATTCGTTCTCGAAGCCGGGCCACTTCCTTCGCCAGATTGTCCTCGTGCTGACCGGAACGGGTATCTTCAATGGAAGCAATTTTGTGGCGCAGCCGTTCATTTTCTTTCATCAGCTCTTCGGTGAAGGCCTTCCCCTCGTTAAAGAGACGAAGAAATTCCTCCCCGCGCTGAAGCGCGTTCCGCTGATGATTTTTCTCGTCAGACATGGGAGATACTCCTAGTCATGGTAGACGGTATTGTACCATACCTGTCCGAAGCGGACAACGAACCTTTCCGGGATGATCGATCGTCCGCATGGAATGTTTTTAAACGACGTTATCTCAGGGTGTTGCTGTAGCTGAAAGCCTTCGGCAGGGGATACCCTGAAGACTGCGGGCAAGTAAACGGATGTGATCGGGTGTCGTGCCGCAGCAGCCCCCCGCATAGTTCAGTAACCCTTCCCGGGAAATCAGGGTCATCGATCGGACAAAAGTATCGGGATCCGCAGGGTAGCTCCCGCCCGAATCCGGAAGCCCGGCTGAAGGGCGCAGGGCCAGAGGCAGGGTGGTGGATCGAGCGAGGATGTCCATCACGGGTTTCACATCATCAAGGATGGAAATGCAGTTGACGCCCAGAAAGAGGGGAGAGATTGTCTCTGCGAGATGGATCAGGGTCTTCACATCTTCTCCAGAACTCAGGCTTCCTGCCGGATTCACGGCAAGACTGACGGCCACTTCTACGGGCCTTCCTGATGAGCGGATCTCCTGAATTGCTGAGAATGCCTCGATGGCCAGGGCGGTGTGGTGGAGAGTCTCCAGGAAGATCAGGTCGGCTCCTCCCTCGAGAAGAGCTTCAATCTGGATTCGGAATCCAACGCGCACATCGTTCCCTGACGGATGAGAGGCTTGGACAGGGGGGAGGCCTACCGAACCGGCGACCAGGGCGGGATGATCCATTTGCCCGACGGCTCGACGTGCGAGTCGTGCCGCACATCGATTGATTTCCTGCGCTTTTTCTGACAATCCTGCATCCTGCAGAGTGATGGGATGAGCAGAAAAGGAATTAGTCGTGATCCACTCCGCCCCGGCCTGGATGTAGGATCTGTGAAGAGAGAGGACTTTCTCCGGTTCAGTGATGGAGAGGAGTTCCACCGGAGAATCCGGACGCAGGCGGGTAACGGGTGCGAGCATTGTCCCGACCGCTCCGTCCATTATCATGATGTGATCAGTGGGCAGGGAGCCTCCTGTCATGGCACTTCATCGTATCATGGGAGAATCGTAAGGAGTACGAAACGCATTCTGTGCGCCCGTGCTACACTCACCACATGGGCCGTCGACCCCGCTGCCACGTTCCGGGCGGAATATATCTCGTTCACCTGGAATCCGTTCCGGAAAGAATGCTCTTTCAGGCTCCCGAGGAAGCCTATACCTTTTATCAGATCCTCGAAGATGGCTTAAACCGTTTCGACCATCGGATCCATGCCTTCTGTCTCATGACGGGGGAGGTCTACCTCCTGTGTGAAATCGGCAGAATGCCTCTATCCGGAATTATTCAAAATGTATCGCTGCGCTATGCCCGGTACGTCAACCAGAACCGTAAACGCAGGGGAAGGCTCTTTCATGGTCGATACAGGGAAGTTCCAGTCGACCCTGAGTCCACTCTGCTGGACTATGTCATTTATGTTCACTTGAGGCCGGTCGAAGCCGGGCTTGTCGGGAATCCCATTCACTTCCGCTGGTCCAGTCATCGTGCCTATCTCGGTCAGGATGAGGTTTCATGGCTCTCGACCACGAAAACCCTTTCCGCTATTCATCCGGACCCTGCCGCTGCCCGGGCCCTCTATCTGACCGAATTGAATCGAAGGTCGGTTGCCGGTTTCAAGAGAGAGATGGAAGCATGGTTACCACCGGCACAGCCTGCATCGCCGGCGCAGCCTCCATCGCGCCGTGTCTACGAAAAGCTGCTCCAAACCCTTGGAAACCGACTCTATCCCTCAGAAACGATTGATCCAGGAGGACGGAGCCGCCAGGCAGACACTGTGCGTGCCTGTGCGGCTTATGTGGTTCGAAGAGTGCCGGCTCTCTCGCTTGTTGGACTGGGATCCTGTCTTTCCCGGAGTTGTGGAGCCCTGAGCCAGTCCGCATCGCGCCTGGAAAGGAAACTGGAATCGAAGGGAGGGGTGCAATCCATACTGGAAGACATCCTGGAGGAGTACAGTTGATGTCCGGAGAGGAACGGTTACGAAGAGTAGTCGGCCCCCTTTTTCTCATACTCTGTCTTGGATCTGCGTACTGGATTGCTCCCGATTTTGGGCCCTATGATTTTCACACCTACCACACGGCAGGTGTACTTCTGGAGGAAGGATCCTCCAGTGATGCCATCTATAACGTCTCTTTCCTGCGGAATGCACACAAACGAATCCACGATCGTGCTGGACTGGGTCCATACTTTTACTCCCCTGTGACCCTGCCCGCTGCGAGAATCCTTGCCTTTGCAGATTCCGCTGAGTCGGCCGTACGGATGTACCGTGTCGCGATTTTTGTCATTCTCGGGCTCGTTCTCGCGGGGTTGGGTGTGCAGTCGGGATCCTGGCTGTGGCCGGCCCTGCTCGCCCTTTCCTATCCCGTTCAGTGCCAGTTCACCTACAATAACGCCACACCGGTTCTGACCGGCCTGATTGCGCTCTTTATCGTGGGAATCCGGGCTGAGCGATGGTTCCTGGCGGGGCTTTCCCTTGCTCTCGCCATGACCATCAAGCCCTATGTCGTTCTCTTCCTTCTCCCTCTTTTCCTGGCCCGCATGTTTCGCCCCATCCTCTGGACCCTGGGTGCTTCCTCAGGGGCGGTTCTGGTTTCTTTTGCGTGGAGTACGCCGTCGGCATGGATGGCCTGGGCGGATCAGCTGATCACCCGGGGCGCAATGGGAATCTACGCCATCTACAACAACCTGTCGGTTCCGGCCCTGATCGTGCGACCCTTTTCTCCGCGCGTTCTATGGGTCAAGCCCATTGCCTTCGGAGATTTTCCGGGATTGCCCTTTATGTTGCTCGCAGCCCTTCCGGCCCTGGTTCTCGTTCTCCTCCTCCGCAGAAAGTCCCTCCGGGAGCCGGGCTTTGGCGAGGTCATGATCTACCTCCTGCTCCTGAGTCCCTTCACCTGGGATCATGTTTATCTTTTCCTTTTGCTTGTCCCGCTCCTCTATCCGCGGCTTCTGAAAACAACCGCCCTGCTTATTGTCCCCACGCTTTTTTATTATCCAGTCCTTCAGATCCTCCTTTCCCGGGAAAGCTGGACTGTGGGCCTCTTTCTCCTGCTTCTCTATTTTCCCCTGGTCTCTATCATTCTGGGATGGAAGATGAAAGCCGAATCTCAGGATATTCAATGATCCTGCCATGGCGAAATGCATGATTTTGGGTATTCAACCACAGACGTAAGAGTGGTATGATTCTGTCATGGCAAGGATTATTTTGGGATTTTTTCTCGCAACCTTTCTATCTTTTACCCTGATGGCGTCCCTCGAACCGGCGGAATCAGGATTCTCCGTCGAGGGTGTCGATCTTTCGGTCGGGTCCGCCGTCATCCATCTGGAAAAGGGAACGGCGACACCGGTGACGGAGAAGGACGGAGCTGCCGGCTTTCTCTTTTCCGGGACGGGTACCTTCACGATGAAGGTCTCAGATCCCTTCGCTCTGCAGGTATTACCTTACAACCTCGAGCATGGCTCCCATCTTCCCGCCAGGGAATCCCCGGTGACGGAGCCCTTTACGGAAATTCTCTGTCTGGGGAACCCGGCAATGGACCTGATTCCTGACACGCTGGATACTCCATCCCCGGCCGGGGAGATGATAAAGGGAATGGCGGAATCGTACTTCGATCAACCCGTCTTTCAGATCGTTCCCTTCGCCCGGGCCGGGATTACGAACGGGACCGCCGAGCTTGGCTGTTATCTCAAGGGCAGGCACGATACGCTGATCTACATGCACGATCCGGTATGGCGTCAGCTGGAGATACTATCCGCTCTGGACACCAGCACGTTCCGAAGGAAGGGAAAGTCCAATCTTCTGATTCAGTACGATCTCGTCTCTCAGCCGCTGGGATGGAAACGTCCGGAGGCCCGACCCTCCACCCTCCTCATGACCGGCATGCTGTACGACATGGATTTTCGGAACATGTCGAACCTTCAGGGTACCTATACCGTCGGATACACCGCATCCCGGCCCGGATTGAAGGCCGTCCAGCTTGATCTCCTGAACCGGGTTTTCACGATCCAGGGGCAGGGATTGGACGGAAGGTCCCTCTTTCATGAAGAGGATGTGGATTATGAAACCACTTCTTACACGGTACTCGAGAAAACTCTTTCCGTAGTTGGTGTTTCCCTTCTGAATGGAAAATCTCTTGCCTATTCCCACAGCGGAGACATTCTGACAGTTCATCTCCCGGCAATTACTCGAGCCGGTGATACGGTTCAGCTGAAGATTGAAGTTAAGGGAAATGTCTTTGAACCGACACCGGAAGAGGGGAGCTATGTGGCGTTAAGCGGGGTTTCCTGGTTTCCCGCTCCATGTGACGGATACCAGTCGGTGGATGCCGTTTTTTCGGGAACGATTCGAACGAAGAAACCCATTCTGGCCTTTGCGTCCGCCGATGTCTTCGAGCAAAAAGAGGTGGGAGATGAAGCCATTTTTACGGGCAAAACCTCATTCCGGGATGATTACCACGCCCTTGCCATCGGAACGTACTTTCCCAAAACCTCTACGATCCGTGATGTGGATATCACCATTTCGTCCGCCGTTTTTGAAAACCAGAAAGCACAGGAGCTTCTCTCCGGCCTGACGGACGCCATTCTGGACATCTACACCCACTACCTGGACGCGTTTCCTTTCAAACATCTCTTTCTCATCGAGGGCAAGGGCCTCGGCTACGGTCACGCCCCCCCCGCGATGGTTTTCGCATCCGGAGAAATCTTCAACTCCCTGAAAGATGAAGAAACCCAGCTTTACTCCAAGGGAGCCAATGAGAGGTTTGCCCATGAAGTGGCCCATCAGTATTTCGGTCATATGGTGCGGGACCGTCAACCCGGGGATGAGTGGCTTACCGAAGCGGCATCCGAATACATGGCGGCCCTTTTCCTGAAGTTTCGATGGCATAAGAAGGATTTCAAGTATCTTTATACTTTCTGGTACAACCGTGTGAAGACCCGCACGGGTGTGGCTTCGCCCTATGCGGCTCACCTGCTGGACGGTCTCGATGCCGATACCTATCGTTGGGATCTCATTTACTGCAAGGGCCCGGTGATTCTCCATGCGCTACGTGATGAAGTCGGCGATAAGATGTTCTACACGATTCTGAGAAGCTTTCTGAAATCCTTTCCGCACCAGAAGGCTTCCACGGAAGACTTCATTGGGCTGGTCAATTACATCACGAAAAAAGAATGGCATCCCTTCTTTGAGAAATATGTGTACGGAATGGAGCTTCCTCCCAAAAGTTCATCGAACATGTAAGGTGTACACTCTCTCCTGATCGGTTTGACCTGCAGAGGTTTTCGTTCTTTTTACGACATCCAGGTTGGCCGGAATGTGGGAATTATCGCAGGCGGTGGGTGAGGGATGTCAGGGTCCGAAGTTCATCGTCGATCGTGCTGTTGAGTTGTTCTTCGGTGATTCTCCACTGCCAGTTTCCCTTCCGCGTTCCGGGGGTGTTCATCCGCGCCTTTTCATCCAGGCCCAGGAGATCCTGGGGAGTCAGAATGACCGTCCGGGCGACGGAGTGCATGGCCGCGGCGGTGAGGACTTTGTGAACGTTGCCGGCATGGACTTCGTTACCAAAGTAGTCGGACAGGCGCTGGCGGTCCGCCGGAGATGTTTCCTGGCGGTACCAGCCCGGGGCGGTGTTGTTATCATGCGTCCCGACGTATACCAGGGAACCCGGGATATGGTTGTGGGGAGCATAGGGATTGGTGGGGAGGCTCTCATCGAAGGCGAAGAGAAGAATCTTCATACCGGGAAAGCCGAA
Source organism: Thermoanaerobaculia bacterium (assembly GCA_035593605.1). Taxonomy (NCBI): domain Bacteria; kingdom Pseudomonadati; phylum Acidobacteriota; class Thermoanaerobaculia; species Thermoanaerobaculia bacterium. Next base: position 23,142 of record DAOSWS010000024.1, read on the forward strand.
TTGATCCCTGAGACGTTCCACGTCGGGCGTGATTACCCCCAGATCTTCCGCAATGATGGGAAGAGATCCGAGCTGGTTCCGTACCATCTCGAAGAAGTCAGATCCAGGTCCCGGTACCCAGCTCCCATGGATGGCCGTAGGCTCGGATGCCGGGATCTCCCAGTAGGCGGCAAATCCCCGAAAATGATCCAGCCGGACCACATCAAAGAGCTCCAGGGTGTGCCGCATCCGGTCCATCCACCAGCCGTATCCCTGTTCTTTCAGGTGTTCCCAGCTGTACACCGGGTTTCCCCATCGCTGGCCGGTCTTTGAAAAGTAGTCCGGGGGGACACCGGCCACCACCTCCGGTTTTCCTTTTTCATCGAGTTTGAACGCTTCCGGATGGGCCCAGACGTCGGCGCTGTCCAGGTCGACGTAAATGGGCAGATCCCCAATGATCCGGATGCCCCGTTCACCACAGGCCCGCTTCAGGTCTTCCCACTGTGAAAAGAAGAGGTATTGGATGAAAGCTTCATAGTCGATTATCTCCTGATGTTCTGCCGCAAACTGTCGAAGGGCTCTCTCCTCTCGATTCCGCAGGGAGTCGGGCCAGGTGGACCAGGGTTGTCCCGAATGGCAGTCCCGGATGACTTTGAAAAGCAGGTAGGTTTCCAGCCAGGAAGCATGGCGCTGACGGAAGTCCTCATAATCCGGCCGGGGAGCCTGATGCTGAAACGTTTGATAGGCTTTCTGAAAAAGAGGTTCTTTAACCTGGCGGGCTGCATCATAGTCGGTGATATGACTTGCTGTGTCAGAGGATCCGGGTATGTCGGCTTCGCTCAGCAACCCCTGGGAAACCAGGGCTTCGATACTGATCAGGAGAGGATTCCCGGCAAAGGCGGAGATGCTTGTATAGGGACAGTCTCCATGGACGGACTGGGTCGGTGTAATCGGGAGAACCTGCCACCAGGTCTGTCCGGACCAATCGAGAAAATCCAGGAATCGATAGGCTCCGGGACCAAGATCTCCCATGCCTGCCAGGGAGGGAAGTGATGTGATATGCATGAGGATACCGCTCGAACGCCTGTCCATGGTCTCTCCTTTCGGCCTTTCCAGTCCGATGAACGGATTGCAACTATTATCCCAGATTCTTGCTTACTCTGCCGAAACCTGCAAAGATGTCTCCACGCTATTTGTTGTGGAGAAGGACCATGTATAATCTGCGGTGGCGTTATGTGGAACCGACGCCATCGTGTTATGGAACAGATGAATTTGAATTCGATCAGGATTGTCCTATCACCTTCTCTTTCTGGAAAGGGCCTCTGATGATCTCCGTTCAAAACCTGACCAAGATCTATGGTCGCCAGACCCTCTTTCGTGAGATCTCCTTTTCGGTGAACGCAAAGGAGCGGATTGGTGTCGTCGGCAGGAATGGCCACGGCAAGACAACCCTCTTCCGGCTGATTCTGGGGCTGGACGAACCGGATGAAGGTGCGATATCGATCCCCAGAAATTATCGTGTCGGCCATCTGGAGCAGGAAATACGCCACACCCATCTATCCGTCCTCCAGGAGGGGTGCAGTGCCCTGGGCGCCGGCAGGGAGGACGAGCAGTGGAAGGTGGAGAAAATTTTGGCCGGGCTGGGGTTTTCTTCTGCCGATCTCGCCGGTTCCCCTTCCCAACTATCCGGAGGATATGCGGTTCGCTTAAACCTCGCGAAAGTTCTGGTGTCGGAACCGGAAATGCTACTCCTGGATGAACCGACGAATTACTTGGACGTTCTTTCGATTCGCTGGCTGATCCGCTTCCTGAATGACTGGAAACATGAACTCATGCTGATCACGCATGATCGAGGATTCATGGACCAGGTTGTCACCCATACACTGGCGATCCATCGCCAGAGGGTTCGGAAAATCCAGGGCGGAACTCAGAAAGCCTACGACCAGATTTTGAAAGAGGAAGAGACCTACGAAAAGACGCGCATCAACGATGAAAAGCGCCGCAGGGATGTGGAAATCTATATTCAAAGGTTTCGTGCCAAAGCCCGGCTGGCGGGACTCGTCCAGTCGCGGATCAAGGAGCTTGCCAGGCATGAAAAGCTGGAAAAGCTTGAGCACCTTGAAACCCTGGAATTCTCTTTCCGGGAAGCACCCTTTCCCGCAAAATTAATGGGTGAAGCCGAAAATCTACACTTCAGCTATGCGGCAGGGGGTCAGGACCTTCTCCACGGGATCGGGTTTTCCATCCGGCCAGGAGATCGAATCGGCGTTATGGGGCAGAATGGAAAGGGTAAATCGACTCTCCTGAAAGTTCTTGCAGGACGACTGATTCCAGGGAAGGGGCAATTATCCTTCCATCCTTCTGTTCTCACAGGATACTACGCACAAACCAACGAGAAGGACCTGAACCCGGCCCTTTCCATTGTGGAAGAGCTCATGGCAGGAGGAGCCGGATGCACGGAGGAGGAAGCCCGCACTCTGGCCGGACTCTTTCTCTTTTCCGGAGATGCTGCGGAAAAGAAAATCGACATTCTGTCCGGGGGAGAAAAGAGCCGGGTCCTTCTGGCAAAATTAATGCTGGCACCCGCAAACCTTCTTCTCCTTGATGAGCCTACCAACCATCTGGACATGGAATCCTGTGACGCACTCCTTGCGGCGGTTGATGCCTTCCATGGAGCCGTGATCCTGGTCACCCACAATGAGACCTTTCTTCGCGCACTCGCATCCCGCTTGATCGTCTTTGATCGCGGAACCGTAAAACATTTTGACGGGACCTACGATGACTTTCTTGAACAGACCGGATGGGAAACCGATGATGAAATTCTGCAGAGACAAAAAGCCTCCAGAGGAGCCGGATCCTCCGCGGCAGGCAGGGGGCGGATCGATTCGAAAAGGGCAAGGGCCATTCTCATTCAGGAACGAAGCCGGACTCTGAATCCGCTTCAGGAAGAAATTACGGAGCTGGAATCTGGAATCGAAGCCCTGGAAGAGGAGCAGACAGCAGTGAATGAAGCTCTCATTGAAGCTTCCACCCGGGGAGATGGTCAGGCGATTGCCGATCTGTCCAGAAGGATGGGTCAGTTTCCGGATCAGATCTCCGCACTGTATGACACGCTTGCCGATCGGCTGGATCAGAGGGAACATCTGACCCGGGAATTTGAAAAACGGATGAAGGAAATCATGGGAGATCAGGCGGATTGAACCCGAGGTCGGAACCTGCGATAATGATCCTGTAGAGTATGTATGACTGATATCGAATCCTTACAGCCTCAGGCCCTCTGGTCACATTTTTCCAATCTCTGTGCGATTCCCCGAAGCTCGAGACATGAGAAGGCTGTCGCCGCCTATATCACAAGCACCGCCGAACGTCACAATTTACCCTGGGTCAAGGATAAGGCCGGGAATGTTGTGGTTTACAAACCGGCACATCCCGAAAAGAGAGGAGCAAGGAAGACGATCCTTCAGGGCCACATGGATATGATCTGGGATAAGAAGCGAAACCTGGACCACGATTTTTCCCGGGACCCAATCCATCTGAGGGTGGAAAGCGGGTACGTCAGGGCTGCAGGTACAACGCTGGGAGCGGATAATGGAATCGGTCTGGCGGCTGCGCTGTCGGTCCTGGAATCGACAGATCTTCTCCATGGTCCCCTGGAATTCCTGTTCACTGTCGATGAGGAAACGGGTTTGCACGGGGCCATGAAACTGGATACAAGCCTGATCCAGGGAAGACGTCTGTTGAACCTGGATACGGAGGAAGAGGATGCGTTTTATGTCGGATGTGCGGGCTATGTCGACACGCTCCTGACTCTCCCGATTCGAAGAGAACGGGATCTTCCGTCGGGATGGTGTACCGCCCTCGTCACAATTCGCGGCCTGACGGGCGGGCACTCGGGGGTGGATATTCACCTTCACCGGGGTTCCTCCAATGTTCTGGCCGCACGGGTGATCCGGGAACTGAACAGAGAATATGGAGCGAGGATCGTGACCGTAACGGGGGGGACGCGTCGAAATGCAATCGCCCGGGAAACCGAGGCCATCGTCGCTCTTCCGGGAAAGGATCTGTCTCTGGCAACCCAGCGGGTGCGTTCTCTACAGAAAACCTTCAGGGAAGAGATGAGGGGAGTAGACGATGATGTCTATGCAGCTCTCCATGGAGTGGGCATCACTCCCTATCCTCCCCTGACTGAACCCTCCAACCGGCGGGCCTCCGCTCTTCTTCGATCGATTCCCCACGGCGTTCTCAGTGTGGGACAGACTCAGTCGGAGGTGGTGGAAACTTCAACGAACTTTGCTCGCGTCCATACATCACGATCCCGTATCCTGATCGAAACATCCCAGCGATCGGCAAGGGATACCCTGAAGGATGCCGCTGCCGATATGGTGGCGTCCATGGGAAATCTTTCGGGCGCCAGGGTGCGCCACGAAGGGGGGTACACGGGCTGGAAGCAGGATCCCAGTTCTCCCACCCTGCGAGCCTGCGTTGAGATCTACGAGAGGATTTTTGGGTCGCACCCTCGACTGATCTCCGTTCACGGCGGGTTGGAATGTGGAATCTTTCACCAGAGAATCCCGAATCTTGATATGGTCTCCTTTGGTCCCACCATCGAGTTCGCCCATTCGCCGGAAGAACGAGTTTCCATCGCATCCGTGCGGAACTTCTGGAAACTCCTCACAGAGGTTTTAAAGGAACTTGACTGATCTACTTGTAACTCCCGTTATTGTCGGTCCATTCATGGAGAACTGCTTTATCGTCAGCCATCCTGATTCGAAACATTGCGTCATCATCGACCCCGGGGATCAGCCAGAAGCCATCCTTGGTGAGGTCGAACGGTCGGGAAGACGTCCTCAGGCGATCCTCATCACCCATGGCCATCTCGACCATATCGGTGCGGCGGGCAGGCTGAAAGACCAGCTGGGTATCCCGGTTTACCTGAAGAGGGAAGACCTTGTTCTCTACAGTTCTGCTCCCGAGCATGCTCTCCGCTACGGAATTCAAATGGACTCCCCCCCGGAGCCAGACGCATGGATGGAGGATCACCAGAACCTCTGTTTTGAAGGTTTTGCATTCCAGGTTCTCCATACGCCGGGGCACACCCCGGGACATGTGACCCTTCTGTGCGGTCCCCACGCTTTTGTGGGGGATTGCCTTTTTGCCGGTTCCATCGGGCGAACGGACCTTCCCGGAGGTTCTTTCGAAATCCTGATGCAATCGCTACGGGAGGTGATCCTTGCGCTTCCCGGTGCAACGATCGTCCACCCGGGACACGGCCCGGATACCACGATCTCCCGGGAACTGGCCACCAACCCCTTCCTTCGATAGGAAAGACAGCCTGAATCGAGTTTCCACAATTCATTGTCACTCATGAGGTCAAGAGTTGGAGGGGGCGCTCATCTACCGAGTCCACTTAAGCTTAAGTTACCCTTGAGGTCGATGAGGGGGAGGGGGTCCGGGTGCTCATCTACCGAGTCCACTTAAGTTAAAGATACCCTGGAGGTCGACGGGGCGGATGGGAGGGGGAAAGTCAAACCATTAAACCTTTTATTACTCCTGTCGTACTGTACTGAGGCCCTGTACCCGACCCGCGCAGTGTCAAAAAATAGGGATTCATCCTTTTCATGAAAGGGATATGTAGGGTAGGATAGAGGAGAAGGTTATCATGTGGATGGAGGGAGTTGTTGGACTCTGATCGGAAGCGTTCAGAAAAGTACGCAAGACTCAACAGGCAAAGCACAGAGTCGAAATCTTCGATCCATGCATCGGCTGGATCATTGAGCCCGGAATCCAAATCCAGGCATATTCTGGAAACCATGGTGGACGGTTACTTCGAGGTCGATCTCGAGGGTCGTATTCTCCACGTAAACCAGTCGCTTCTCTCTCAGATGGGGCACACGCTTGAGGAAGGCGTGGGCAAGTATTTTAGTGATTTCATGGAACCCCACCAGGCACGTCGGGTGTACCGTGCGTTTCGAAGGGTTCTCCGCAGACGAGTGGCTGAAAAGCTCTTGTCCCTTGAACTCAGGGCCAGGAATGGCCAGATCCGACACTATGAATCGTCGATCGTTCCGATTTTTGACGACTCGGATCATATTTCAGGATTCTGCGGAATCGCCCGCGATGTTACCGAGCGACATGTCATGCTTGCCATTCTGCAGGCCTCTGAACGCCGGTATAGGGATCTTTTCACGAATGTTTTTGACGGAGTATTTCGGACCTCTCCCGAAGGTCTGCTTCTTTCCGCCAATCCTGCCCTGGTCAAAATGCTCGGATACAGCTCGGAGGAAGAGCTCCGGGAAGCCGACATTGAAAGGGATATTTATTATGCAGGAGAGGAGCGTTCCGGCTGGATGGAGCGACTGTCTCGCGATGGCGAACTGAGGAATGCGAAGTTACGGCTGAGAAAGAAAGATGGAACGGTAATTCATGTCCTGGAAAATTCATACGCTGTAAAAAACCCCGGGGGAGAAATCCTGTTTTATGAGGGCACCCTGACCGACATTACGGAGATGAAGGCTGCTGAGGAACGTCTCCTGGCCTTTGAAAAGGCGATGGAGACGATGCAGCTGGGGGTAACCATTACAGATACGAATCGCAAGATCGCCTATGTGAACCCGGCGGAAGCCAGGATGCACGGATATGACGTAGAGGAATTGATTGGAAAGCCCTCAAACATTTTCGCACCCCGGGAAAAGCGCCGAAGGTGGACCGATCGTGAACTACAGAGGCTCACGAGCTGGGTGCGTGAGGGTGTCAACATACGGAAGGATGGAAGCACCATGCCTGTGCTTCTTTTTTCCGATGCCATACGGGATGCATCCGGTGAAGTGACCGGCATTGTCACAATATGTGAAGATATTACCGAACGAAAGCGCTCGGAACAGACACTCAGGGAAAGCGAACGGCGCTATGCCGATCTGGTCGAAGGGGCACCGGATCCGATCCTTACCGTAAATCTTGATGGTGTGATATTGACCGCCAATCCTGCTGCGGAAGCTGCATCCGGATTCAGCCATGATGATATTGTGGGTCACCACTTCGCTGAGCTCGGCATGGCATCCTCCAGAACACTGAAGAGGATCCAGCGGGAATTTTTTCGAGCCCAGAGGGGTGAGAAACGGCGCCCCATTGAGATTGAAATCGTCGACAAGGTGGGAAACCGAAAGTTCTTTGAGAGCAAGCCGCGCCCGATTTATAAGGACGATCAACTTACTGAGATTCAGGTCATTCTCCGGGATGTCACGCACCGTCGTTTAAAAGAAGAGCAATTAAAAGAGAGCCACGATATTCTCGAACATGCCGTGAATGAAAGAACGGAAGAGCTCCGTCAGGCGAATATTCTCCTTCAGGATGAACTGGAGGAACGACACCGTATAGAGGATGAGCTTAGAAAAAGTGAGGAAAAGTTCCGGTCACTCTTCCAGAATTCCAGGGATGCCATCTTTATCACGTCCCGATCGGGAACCATTCTGGACGTCAATGGTGCAGCCCTGGATATGTTCGGATATACGAGAGCGGAGTTGAAAAAGCTGAACGCATTCGATATCTATGAAAACCCCGAGGACCGTGAATCGTTTATTGACCATATCGAGGATGATGGATTTGTGAAAGACATGGAGGTCCGTCTGCGGAGAAAGAATGGAGCGATCCTGGAGACGATCATTTCAGCCACGCAGTGGCGCTCCAAAGATGGGAAAATCCTGGGATTTCAAGGGATTATCCATGATGTGACCGAAAGGGTCCGTGCCGAAGAAGCTCGAAGAGAGCTCGCCCGCAGATTTCGGGAGATGCTTGAGAATGTCAACCTGATGGCCATTATCCTGGATGACCAGGGACAGCTTGCCTTTTGTAATGAGCACTTCTGTTCTCTGACGGGGCATGGAAAGGAAGAAGTCGCCGGAATCAACTGGTTTGAGACATTTATTCCCCCTGAACTCCGGGAGGAACGACAAAAGAGTTTCTTTGCCAATCTTCCCCGGGGGAGGATCCCCATTCACGAAGAGCGTAATATCCTGACGCGGAATGGTGATCGGAAGCTTATTTTCTGGAATAATACGCTCCTCAGGGATTCGGAAGGCAATGTGAACGGGCTGGCCAGAATCGGGATTGATGTTACGGAGCAGAAGTCGATGGAACAGGCGCTTCGAGAATCCGAGCGCAGGTTTCGTCATATTTTTGAAAACGCGGTTATCGGAATCTATTCGACGACATCGGATGGTAAGGTGACGATGGCCAATCCGGCCCTGATCCGGATGCTTGGATTTGATAGTATTGAGGAACTTGCCAGGAAAAATCTGGAGGAGAGAACGGAATACGAGCCCGATTATGATCGAGATAAGTTCAAGGCCATGTTGGAAGGCGAGGGGGAAATTGTTGGCCTTGAAGCTATCTGGCATCGCAGGGACGGTGTGGCCATTAATGTCAGAGAAAGTGCCAGAATCGTTACGGATGAAGAGGGTGAGATTGTGGGATTTGAAGGCACGATTGAAGATGTTACCGAACAGAAATTAGCGGAAAGAAACCTCAAACAACGACAGCTTGCGCTCCAGCGAGTCTATGAAATTGCAACGATGTCAGGAGGATCCTTCCGCGATGTCTGCGACCTGACCGTACAGGCGCTTGTCGAACAGCTGGATGTACGCCATGCTGAAGTTGCAGTGTTTGATGGAGAAGAACAGCGTTGTATATCCACCATGGCGGACGGCATCCTGTTCCACGATCGAAAGATTGAAATCAGTGAAGGAGAAGATCTGACACATAACTGTGGACTTTGTGATCCAGGACTTCAGGAGGAAGGATTCTGTGCGGACTTTCCCGTGCGCCTTGGGTCCGGGAATCTTGGCGGATTGATTCGAATCCATCACGACGAGACCCGGGATCTATCCGATGAGGTCTGTCATATCATTGAGATTTTTGCTCGATATCTTGCCTATACCCTGGAAAATGAGCAGTTAGAAGCCCGTCTGGAGAGTTTCCAGAGGATGGAGTTACTCGGCCAGGTTGCCGCCGGAGTTGCCCATGAAGTTCGAAACCCACTGAATGCCATTCTTGCCCTGACCGAAGCTCTGAGCATGGATTTCGATTCCGAATCTGAGCACTGGCCCTTCCTAGAGCAGATCCGGGGCCAGGTGGAACGGTTGACGAACCTGATGAACGACCTGCTTCAGCTGGGGAAGCCGATTCAGAAGGCCAATCTTTTCTGGCTGAATCCCGTGGATCTATGCCTGGCCACAATTGAAACGTGGACGGAAACCCATAAGAGAGGAAGCTTGGATGTGCGAATGAATGTGCCGGAATCTCTTTCGGGTATCAGCATCCTGGCGGATGGCCCCAAGCTGCAGCAGGTTCTTATAAACCTGATGGACAATGCGCAGCAGCATAGCCCCCGGGACGCATCACTCCTTATTGATCTTGCTGTTCTGACACCGGATCAACTGCGGATCCGGGTAAAAGACCAGGGAACCGGGATTCCTGAAGAGAAGCTGAATCATGTTTTTGATCCCTTCTTTACGACAAGAAAGAGTGGAACGGGCCTGGGCCTGAGTATCGTGAAAAATATTGTGGAAGCCCATGGAGGAAGAGTCCGGGTTCGGAATAATACACCCAATCCGGGCGCGACGTTCGAGATTTTTATGCCCATTGGCGAAAAGGGAAGATCGTGAATCCGGGCATTCTGCTGGTCGATGACGATTCAGGAATACAGGCTTCCTTTTCGACATACCTTGCACGATCAGGATTTACCGTGACCCAGGCCGTGACCCTCGCAGAAGCCAGGGAACAACTGCTCCATCACAGGTTCGACGCAATCCTTCTTGACCTTCACCTGCCGGACGGAAACGGATCGGACTGGATTCCCGAAATTCGCGAGACGATTCCCGACATTGCGGTTATCGTGATCACTGGATCCGGGGACATATCAACGGCTGTTGAAGCGATGCGGTTGGGGGCGGATCACTTCCTGACCAAGCCCGTCAGTATGCCGGATCTGGTTCTCTTTTTGAATAAGAGTCTTGAGGTTGGAACGCTCAGGAAGTGGAATCGATCCCAGCGGCGGCAGGATACGCGTGATCCCTTTTTCTGGGGTACCAGCACGGCCATGCGAAAAATCCGGGAGCTGGCCAATGTCGCATCCCGGCATGCTTCTCCAGTATTTCTCAGGGGAGAAACAGGAACCGGAAAGGGTCTGCTGGCCCGATGGATTCATGACCAGAGTGACTGGAGCCGATCCCCGTTTGTTGAAGTTAACTGCTCCTCTCTGAAAGGGGATTTGCTGGCCAGTGAACTGTTCGGTCACACAAGAGGCGCCTTCACCTCTGCAGTTCGGGATCGACAGGGCCTGATCGAGCTGGCGGACGGGGGAACGCTCTTTCTGGATGAAATTGGGGACATGGATCTCGAAGTTCAGGCTCAATTCTTGAAAGTCATCGAGGAAAAGCAATATCGCAGGTTGGGAGATGTCACCCTGCGACGCAGTGAGTTCCGGCTTATTTGTGCAACGAACCGTGATTTGCCCCATCAACTCAAGGAAGGGATCTTTCGGGAAGACCTCTATTTCCGGATCCATGTCTTTCCCATCGAAATTCCTCCTCTACGGGAGAGAAGGGAAGATATCCCGGGTCTTGTGCAGTATATGCTGGAACGATACGGTGCGGGAGGTCTGGATGTAGACCCCGTAGTTCGTGACCAGCTATCCAGCTATCCGTGGCCAGGAAATGTCAGAGAAATGAGAAACCTGATTGAGCGGGCGGTTCTCCTTTCCACGGGCAATGAACTTACACTGGAACACTTCCCAGGTTTGGGGGGATCGAGAGAAAGTCTCCCGGCCGGTGCGGAGGTTCACTCCCTTCGTGAGCAGGAAAGACAATACGTCCGGCGTATTTTTACCTATTTCGGAAGTGATGCGGACAGGGCGTCAAAAGCACTTGGAATCTCGAGAGCTACGCTCTATCGAAAATTGAAATAGCCATCCAGGCGTTTTGTCTCACTTGTGAGACGGTAATCCCATATATGAGACAATCACGGTAGCTGAACCCCGAAAAACCAGGCTTTGAAAACCTGGCATCCTTTTTGCTTATGGGTAAATCATGAAACGAATTATTGAACTGATGGAACCTGAAGAAAGGAGGGAGTTATGAGCCATCGGATCCTGGTTGTGGATGATGAAGTCGCGTTTCTTCTGGGCATCCGCAAAGTCCTTTCGCGTCTCGAATGTGATGTGGATACTGCGGAAAGTATCGAGCAGGCGGAAAAGATCCTGAAGGAGGATAAGTTTGACGTCGTCATTACCGATCTTCGACTCACCGGTGTCCTTGGTGAGGAGGGTCTTGAGATTATCCGCTATGTTCGTGAGCTGAATCCCGAGACTCGCTGCATCCTTGTGACGGGGTACGGGAGCCCTGCCATTCGGGAGAAAGCCTATACCGAGGGTGTGGACTATTACTTTGAAAAACCGGTCCCGCCGAAGACGATTGTAGAATCGCTCGTCGCGCTTGGCGTACAGGAACGCCAGGCTAAGGCGTAAAAATCGTGGCGGATCGTCTTCCCGATGCACCGGCACTCAACGAATGGAGAGATTTCAGGAGGCAGGCAATGGATTTACATAAGATATTAATTGTGGAAGATTCGGAACTTCTGCACAGAATGTATGATCTGATTTTTATCACGTTTCGACAGAATGGGGGCGATATTGTCCACAGCTACAACGGTAAAGAGGCGATCAGTGCCCTGACAGGCAACCCGGACACGGATCTCATTCTTCTGGACACTAACATGCCCGTGATGGGGGGAATTGAATTCCTCGATTATCGAAAAGAACACGATTTCTTCCAGGATATCCCTACGATTATTGTCAGCACGGAAGGGAAGGAATCGGACACCCTGAGGGGACTGGAAGCCGGTGCAATTGCGTATGTGACGAAACCGTTCCGGCCCAGTGATCTCCATGCCCTGATCCGAAAGACCTTCCAGTCCCCTGCCTGAGGACCTGCGTTTTGTTCTGACAGTATTCTCCTTCGAATGGTTTGTGCGCTGGCAGGAGATCAGTATCATTGCCATCCAGATCATTTGAATGTCGGCCTAATCCACTGACGTAGTCAGTGGTGGGGCGCGGGGGCGAAGGCCCCGCACCATAAGTGAGACAACCTTTATGTAGAGTAATTAGCAGCAATTTTATTGTGTCTTTATGGATCTGCTACAATCTACGCACATGGACACGAAGACCTTTCCAGGTCCAGATAAAGGTGTCGGGTTTTCTTTTTACCCTGGTGAAATCCTCAAGGAACGATTCGAGATACTTGCCCTCCTCGGTATCGGGGGTATGGGAGAGGTTTACAGGGCTCATGACCTGGCTCTCAGGGAAACGATTGCCCTGAAGGTGGTCCCCCGCCAACGACTGACTCCCACGGCCCTGGAGCGAACCAGGAGAGAGGTTCGGGTCATCCGCCACCTGAGCCACCCCGGTCTTCTCCGGACCTTCGACCTCCACGAATCAAATGACCACGTCCTTCTCTCGATGGAGTACATCGAGGAGGAGACCCTCCAGCAGCACCTTGATACTGCCGGTCCCCTTAAAGAAGGGGCGATCCGACAGATGTTGGCAGGCCTGGTGGAGGTCCTCTCGTACCTTCACAGTCACGGGATCATCCACCGGGACATTAAACCCTCCAACCTCTTTCTCTCCAATGAAGGGCACGTTCGTCTCGGCGATTTCGGTATCGTCTATGTTGAAACGGAGGGTAATCTTACGGCGACGGGTGAGCTGATCGGGACCCCTTTCTACATGTCTCCCGAGCAGATTCTGGGCCGAAACCTGACTCCCGCAAGCGACTGGTACGCCGTGGGGGTCACCCTCTACCAGGCCCTCGTCGGCGCCCCGCCATTCACCGGAACCTCGGGCGAAGTCATGGAGGCCCACCTCCGGGACATCCTTCCACCCATTACCCGGAGGAGGGCTTCTCGGGCCCTTCGGCAGCTTCTCCACGGTCTGACGCTGAAAGACCAGTCCCGCCGATGGGGACAGGCCCAGGTACGACGATATCTTCAAGGTGTCCGACTCGCCTGGCTGCCCGGCCAGAGACGAAAGGCCCTTATTACCGCGGTATCAATCTTGCTTCTCACCACCCTGGCTATATTTGTTCAAGGCATCATTGCCAATCCTGAACCGACCTCCGCCGTCATCGAAGGCAGGCACGTTGCCGTCCACCGGGGGAACCGCCTCCTGTGGGAGAAGGACCTCAAAGTCCCAATTGAGAACGCAGTTCTTCTGGATGCCGACGGGGACGGAAGGAAAGAAGTTCTCTTATGTGGTCCCTGTGACCTCCGCAGGGAGGGTGAATCATTCGAAGTTCCCGTCTACGAGGGGAACGGTAAGATCTCCCTGCGCATCGTCCTCCCTACCCACCAACTCCAGGAAGTCTTTTCTTCCTTCACTCCCACATGGGGTCTCACGGTCGAATCGAGACCGATCACCTCACCTGACCATGAGGATCTTGTTCTGAGGCTGGGTCAGATTCCCTTCTTTCCCACGTTGACGACTCTCTGGTCTCCCTTGACGAGGAATGCCTATTTCGAATTCGCCCATGCCGGTCGCATTGCGAGAGTCCTTCCCTGGCAGGGTGGTGTTGCCATCCACGCCATGGCTCCCCGGTACCTTCACATGCACGCACTGGCCGTTACCGGGAGGCTGCGGCCCGACCTCAGGGTGCACAACCTTCTGAACGACGACCGTGTGATGGTCCCCTCCCTTACGGCCTACCACCTTCTTCCGATCATGGATGCCCACCGGGTTGACCTCGACTCCGACGGCGGGATCACGATCATTCTTCCCGAAGGACCCAGGATACTCCTCCCCGACGGGCGGCTTGAGGGTCAGAGGGAAGGCGCCGCCGTCAAGACGATTGACCTACTCCAGGGCTATGCCGGAATCTGCCGCCGCCTCCAGGGCGGCCAAGCCAGTGAAGCCCTGGCTGACATCGACCGGTATGCAGCCGAAGCCGAGTCCTTCGGACTCGAAGGTTACCGCGTCCTTTTCGAATGGTTGCGTGGCGAGGCTCTCTTCCGGAGGGGTGACATCGACGGGGCCCTGGATCACGGCAGGGCCCTTGCGGAGACCATCCCCACCTACGCCCTGGAGGCACGATTTCATGCCGGTTTCTACGCCTATCTCGCGGGCCGGTACGACGAGGCGGCCGAATCCTGGCTGAAGGGGGCCCAGCTCGACGGCATGGGCGCCGGGAAGATTTACGAGGCCTACGTCAACGCTGGTTTCGCTATGCTTCTTGGAAGCGCTGACCCGGCCACGGTGGAACAGACTCTCGACCTCCATGCCACCCTCGTCCCCGGGGGAATCTACCGGGATGCCATTGGGCTCCAAAAGGGGTGGATCCCCCTCCTCAAGGGGGACGCCTCAGGGGCTGCGGAGATCCTGAAGCCCGCCCTTCACCGGACCGACCAGGACCTTCACGCCGCGGGTTATTTCCTGGCCGCCATGGCTGCCGGGACCTACGATCCCGCCGTCATGGAGACCTATCTTGCCAGAGGCGCCCGCCCCCTCTTCCTTCTCTACCTCCAGGCCCTGGGTAGGGGCGACCGCGAGACCGCACGTCAGACCTGGACCCTTATCGAAACCCGCGCTCCCCACGACCCCGACCTCGCCCTGGCGGTTCCGCTGATTATCAGTATCCTTGGGACGAATCTTTAGATAGCTACGTGACTTACGTTTGGACGTTGCTGCCTTTATTCAAAGTTCCTCTCACCGTTGGCATCGACCGCGGTCACGATGAAGAAGCAGTTTGGTCCCGGTTCGGCTCCAATGAATTCCTCGTAATAGGCGTCCCCCCCCCCCTCGTAAATGCGGTTCGTAAATCCCATGTTATCTGAAATAAAATCTTTAGTAAGGTACCTGTATATCTCAAATAACATAGCAGTTAGACCACTGTCAGGTTTTCTTCCACCATTGTGAACGTTCACTCCGCGTACAGGTCTGTGTCCCATACTTTCGGAACCACAAAGAGATTGATTTGCAAGGTGGATCAATAATTTCCTGAAAGATCAGCTTTTCCGGTAATGGGCTCCGCGGGATCGGGTATTGCGGAGGGCGGCCTCCGTGATGATCTGGGCCGCCATCGTTCCCTGAAAAAGCTCAATAATCGGTTTGCTGATCAATGACTCATGGTAAAACAGAGTGAGCCGCTTGCTTAAATCTCCCAGGTCTGCCACGGCTCGTTCCAGTCGTTCCTTGGTCCGCGTTATCCCCGCATAATTCCACATCGTCGATCGAATCCGGGTCCAATCCTGGAGGATCAGGGCTGGATCTTCATCATCCCGTTGACCCGAAGGGATCCAGTCCGGGATCGTCTCCAGAATCCTGCGTGACAACCGACGTCCCTGTGCCAGAGTCTTTCCGATGGAGAGTGCGGTATAGTAGCCCCAGGTCAGTCCTTCGAGAAGGGAGCTGGAAGCCAGGCGGTTCGCCCCGTGAATCCCGGTGCAGGATACTTCGCCCACGGCATACAGCCGGCGGATTGTTGTCTGTCCCTCCGTGTTGGAAAGGACTCCCCCGCAAAAATAATGAGCGGCAGGAACGACCGGTATCGGTTCCCGGCTGATGTCGATGCCGTACTTCTGACATTCCCGGTAAATCGTTGGGAAACGTTCCTGTATGGAAATCGATCCTTTGTAATGACTGGCAAGATCGAGGAGAACACATTCCTCCCCCCGCAGGGTCATTTCCTCAAGGATCGCCCTGGCAACGACATCCCGTGGAGCAAGATCCTGGAGCTCAGGATCATACCGTTCCATAAAAGGTTCACCCGACAGGTTAATCAGTCGGGCGCCCTCCCCCCGAAGGGATTCGGAGATAAGGAATCGATCGGCTCCGGTGCGATAGAGTGCTGTGGGGTGAAACTGAACATATTCGGTATTGAGAAGATAGGCACCGGCTCGTGATGCCATGACCATCCCCTGGCCGATACTTCCGGGCCAGTTGGTTGTGTGGCTGTAGAGGTGGCCGCATCCTCCGGTAGCCAGGACCACCGCGTTAGAAAAGGCGGCAATAACCTCCCGGGTACCATTATGAAAAAGATAGACTCCCACACATTCATTTTCCAGGTTGTACTTGAATTCATAGCTCGTGGAATGGTGGCGGATCGTTAGAAGATCGATGGCTGTCAGGTCTGTCACCAGGTCGATATTGGGATGATTTTTGACGGCGTTCAGCATGACCTGTTCAATAGCCTTCCCCGTATAATCCGCGACATGGATGATCCTGGGGCAGCTGTGGGCGCCCTCCGAGGTCAGGTGAAGGTGCCCGCCGTTTTCCGTGTCAAAGGGAACTTTGAGGTCCCGGATCAGAAGTGATTCCACGACATCAGGACCATGTTTGGCCAGAAAGTCCACGGCAGGCCGGTGACAGATGTCTGCTCCGGCATGCATGATGTCCTGAGCGAGAAGGGCAGAGGAGTCTCCTGAACCCCGGAAAATAATCCCACCCTGGGCCATAACCGAATTTGTCGCCAGAGGATCGGAGTTTTTCGTTACGCAGAGCACGTTGAGGCCATGACGACCCAGTGTGAGAGCTGTGGTAAGTCCGGAGATTCCTGTCCCAAGGACAATTACGTCATAGATGCAGCGATTTTTGAGGTTCACCATGGTCAGGAGGTCACTTCCCTGAATTCTTTTGCATAAATTCCAGGGTCGAAACCTGCAGGGAGAGGTCAAGGATGGGAGCGGAGTGGGTCAGGGCGCCAACGGAGATGAACTGGATTCCTGTGGAGGCAATGGCCCGCACGGTTTGAAGGTTTACTCCCCCGGAGACTTCCAGGGGAACCTTTCCTCTCGTTAAGGATACAGCCTGTTTCATTGTCTCCAGGTCAAAGTTGTCCAGCATGATGCGATCGACTCCCATGGTCAGGGCAAGTTTCAGCTCTTCCATATTGGTAACTTCAACAACCAGGGGTTTTTTGTTGGAACCCCTGTGATCTTTCACTGCCTGGATGGCCTTGTCAATACCTCCGGACACCCGCACGTGATTTTCCTTTATGAGGTACTCATCGTAAGCACCCATCCGGTGGTTTTTACCTCCCCCCACACGAACCGCGTATTTTTCAAGAAGCCTCCAGCCCGGCGTAGTCTTCCGCGTGTCGAGGAGGGTCACATTCTGAGCCTGCATCGTCGTGACAAATTTTCGTGTCAGAGTTGCGATTCCCGAAAGGTGCTGAAGAAAATTCAGTGCAACTCTCTCAGCCGACAGGATTCCTGTGCCGGAACCTTCGACTACCGCGATGGCCTGGTCAGTCTGGACAACTTCTCCGTCTTTGGCCTGGGGCGCTACGGAGATACTGGCCATACGATAGGTGAAAATATAGGGAAGGAGGGGGAGGCCGCAGATGACGCCGGGCTGCTTTGCGACGATTCGTGCAACGATGTTGTCACCGGGATGGCAGGTGGCCTCCGCGGTGATATCGGGCATATCTTCCCCGAAAGCCAGTGGGAGGAGGGATTCAAGGGATTCAAGGAGGGCAAACTTCTGACTCATTGAAATATTGTACCACTCGAAGGGAAGAAAATACGATCTTGAAACCGTACGGCCCGAATGCCGTATAATGGTCATATTGCACCCTGATCAAGGAGGTTTGAATGCGTCGTATACTCTTCGTATTCGCGCTCCTTCTCATGGGGAGCCTGCTCATTGCTGGCGCCTTTCAGGAGATGGAGCAATCGGTAACCGAATTCACCTTGGATAACGGGCTGAAGGTAATTCTCTTCGAGAATCATCAAGCGCCTGTCATCTCCATGGTGACCTACGTCAATGTTGGAAGTGCCAACGAAAAACCGGGTATTACCGGGATCGCCCACATTTTCGAACACATGGCATTTAAGGGAACCCACAACATCGGAACGTCGGACCCTGCCAAGGAAATGGAAGCGATGAAGAAAGTCGACGAGGCCTTCTATGCCTGGAAAGCCGAGTATGACAAAGGCGACCTCAAGGACAGCGCCAAGCTCGACGAATTAAAAAGCACCCTCGAGGAAGCAAAAAAGAATGCCAAGGAATATGTTGTATCCAATGAGTTTAATGAATTAGTGGAGCGTGAAGGCTGTTCCGGTCTCAACGCCTACACATCCTGGGATAATACTGCTTATTTTTACAACTTCCCCTCCAATAAGCTGGAGCTCTGGGCATACATGGAGTCCGAGCGTTTCTTGAATCCCCGCCTGCGCGAATTCTATTCGGAGAAAGACGTCGTGATGGAAGAGCGCAGGATGCGGACCGAATCAAGCCCGACAGGCCGGATGATTGAAGAATTCATCGCGATGGCCTACATCGCCCACCCCTACCATAATCCCGTCGTGGGCTGGATGTCCGATCTTATGACGATTACCCGCGCCGAGGCTCAGAACTGGTACGAGAATTACTACCAGCCCAACAACATGGTTGTTGCCATTGCGGGAGACGTTTTTCCCAGGGAAGCCAGGCCCATTATCGAAAAGTGGTTCGGTAGACTTCCGACCCGCCCCACTCCCGAACCGGTGGAGACCGTGGAGCCTCCGCAGAGGGGAGAGCGGCGGGAGATCATGGAAGATCCCTCGCAGCCCTTTGCCATTATTGGGTACCACAAGGGCGACTTCAACCATCCCGATGAATCGGTCTTTAACGCGATCACCGATATCATGGGGAATGGAAGAACCAGTCGTCTTTATAAGCGGCTTGTCCGAGATGACAAGATCGCCCTGGCTGCCGGAGCCTTCACCGGGATTCCCGGACAGAAGTTCCCCGGCCTCTTTATTTTTTACGGACTCCCCATGCAGGGCCACACCAATGATGAGGTGGAAAGTGTCATGTATGAGGAAATTGAGAAGATGAAGAATGAACCTGTTTCCGATGAAGAACTGAATCGTGTGAAAACCCGTGCCAAAGGTGATTTTCTGCGGGAGCTCCAATCCAATTCCGGTGTTGCTCACCAGCTGGCCTTCTATCAGACGATCACCGGGGACTGGCGGGATATGTTCTCCGAGCTGGAACAAATCGATAAAGTCACCAAGGACGACATCATGCGGGTGGCCAAGGAGTATTTCACCAGGACGAATCGGACCGTTGTCTTTCTCCAACCCGCGAAGGACGGAGGTGAATCATGAGACGGGTCCTTCTTTTCGCCTTCATCACGTTGATGGCATTTTCTCTTCTGGCTGTCGTACCTCAGGAATTTACAAAGCTTTCGGATAATGCTCCGGAACTTCGTCCCCTGAAAACGCCGGATGTTCAGCAGATCACGCTGAAAAACGGCCTCAGGATCATGCTGGTGGAAGACCACCGTCTTCCCCTCGTGTCTGGACGTCTCATGTACCGTGGCGGCAGTGTTTTTGATCCTGCCGACAAGGCCGGCCTTGCTGGTATTGCAACGGAAGTTATGAGAACCGGCGGAACCGAAGCTGTAACCGGAGATGATCTGAGCGAAATGCTGGAAAGCATGTCGGCCAGCGTCGAAGCCTTTGCCTCGAGCGAATCGGCCTATGTCTCCTTCAACTGCCTCAGTGAAAACTTCACCCAGGTCCTGGATATTTTCCGGGATATCGTTTTAAATCCTGCCTTTCGTGAGGATAAGATACAGCTGGCCAAAGATCAGATCAAAAGCGCCATATCCCGAAGAAATGACGAGGCTCAGGAAATCCTTTCCAGAGAATTTCCCCGCCTTCTCTACGGGAAGGATAATCCTTATGTCGCTATCGAGGAATACGCCACGGTGGATGCCATAACAAGGGACGACCTTGTGGCCTATCACCAGCGCTTTTTCTTCCCCTCCAACGGAATTCTTGCAATCTGGGGGGATATCGATGCCAAGGCGGTTGCCAAGACTCTGAAAGAAAGCTTTAAGGGATGGGAAGATAACGGCCGAAAGGTTGCCAGCTACCCGAAGATGAAGTACGACCTTACACCCGGTGTCTATTTTTCCCACAAGGACGGCGTGAATCAGAGCTACATCGAGCTGGGCCACTTTGGGATCCAGCGAGACAATCCTGATTACTACGCACTTGAAGTCATGAACCGGATCTTTGGAATGGGCGGGTTCGCCTCAAGGCTGTTCAAGAATATCCGTTCCAACAAGGGACTCACCTACGGTGTGTATGGAGGAGTTGACTGGGAATACACCCATCGCGGCTCCTTCTTTGTATCCACCTTTACGATGTCTCCCAAAACCGTGGACGCGATCAATGCCGTAATCGCGGAAATCCGTGACATCAAAACCAACGGTGTAACCCAGGAAGAGCTGGATAAGGCGAAAAAGGCTTTTTTTGAAAAGTTCGTCTTCAACTTTGATACGGCCGGTAAGCTTATCGGACGTCTGCAGTCCTATGCCTTTTACGGCATGCCGATGAACAGCCTTGATGTTCTTCGCGAAAAGATCAAAGCCGTCACCGTGGAGGATGTCAACAAGGTGGCCGCGAAGTATCTCGATCCCGACAACCTTCTGATCTACGTCGTTGGAAACAAGGACGAGATCGATCCCTCCCTCTCCGAGCTGGGTGAGGTCAAGGAAGTGGATATCACGATCCCCGCTCCGAAGGGAGAGGAAGCTCCCGAAGCGACGGAAGCCGATCTGGACAAGGGACGTGCACTGATGACCCGTGCCCTGAAGGCTCACGGGGGAGATGCCGTCCTGAAGGTAACGGGAAAAGAGGTAGAGGAAGAGCTCACCATGGATATGGGAGGACAGCAGTTTACCCTCACTACGGTTGCCAAGATGGTCCTTCCCGATAAGATCCACGTTACCGTGACCATGCCCTTCGGAACCATTGAGCAGGCTTACGATGGAACGACGGCATGGGTAAAGACACCCCAGGGTGTCCAACCCTATCCGGCCGAAGAGTTCAAAGATGAAATCATGAAGGAATTCTTCAACCTTCTCAATGCTGTGAAGAATCCTGATGTGACCTTCCAGTATGCAGGAACGGAATCCCTCGGAGACAAAACCGTGGATGCCGTCTTCGTGAAAAAGGGAGAAGCGCAGTTTAAAATTTTCCTGGACACGAAAGACCACTCCATTGCTGGAATGAAGTATCAGGGAAAGACCCAGATGGGGCCTGCTGAAATGGTTCAGGCTTACACAGATTATCAGACTGTGGACGGCGTAGTATACCCGGCTTCCTATACCGTGACGGCGAATGGTGAGCCCTATATCACGTCAAAGGTGCTGAAAGTTGTTCTCAGTCCGACCCTTGACGCTTCCATCTTTGCCATGCCGGGGGCGGCCGAGTGAGTCTGATTGAACGGATCCAGGAAGCCCTGAGGGCGGAGGGAGTTGACGGATGGCTTCTCTTTGATTTTCATCACAGGGATCCCCTGTCGTACCGGGTTCTCCAGCTTCCCATGGAAACGATGACAACCCGGAGATGGTTTTACTTTATCCCCGCATCTGGAGAGCCCCTCCGTCTGGTTCATGCCGTGGAGAAAACCAAGCTGGATGCTCTTCCCGGGAAAAAGATTGTCTATCGGGCGTGGAAAGAACTTCACCGTCTGCTTGCCGAGACATTGGGATCATGCCGAATCCTCGCAATGAATATGTCTCCCATGAACCACATTCCCTATGTCTCCCTGGCTGATGCAGGAACCGTGGAACTGGTTCGATCCTTTGGCCCGGAAGTAAAGTCATCTGCGAACCTGATCCAGGCATTTGAAGCCGTGATTCCCGAATCGGGGTATCAACTGCACCTTGAGGCCGGGCGCAAGGTTCATGCCATCAAGGATGAAGCCTTTTCCCTGATTGAATCAATGATCCGGAAAGGAGAATCGATCACGGAGTATGAAGTTCAGCAATTCATTGTGAAACGATTCTCTGACGAAGGCCTCACCTGTGATGGAGATGAACCCATTGTGGGTGTGAATGAACATCCTGCGGATCCGCACTTTATGCCAACCCCGGAAAATTCCTACGCGATCAAGAAAGGGGATACCCTTCTTATCGACCTATGGGCCCGGCTTGATCGTCCGGATGGCATTTACCACGATATTACCTGGTGTGGATATCTGGGCTCAACTCCACCGGACGAGTATGAACGTATTTTTGACACGGTTGTGAAGGCCCGGGATCGAGCGGTCATGTTCGCGCGGGAACGATTCTCCGGAGGAGTGGGGGTTCATGGATGGGAAGTCGATGATGCCTGCCGGGAGGTTGTATCCGGGGCAGGGTACGGAGACTTCTTTGTCCATCGAACCGGCCACTCCATTGGACGGGAAGTGCACGGAAACGGTGTCAATATTGACAACCTCGAAACCAAGGACGAACGTCCTCTTGTTCCCGGGATCTGCTTTTCCGTGGAACCGGGAATTTACCTGGAAGGGAAGATGGCGGTTCGAACCGAAGTTGACGTCTTTGTCACGCATGACAACCGGGTTGAGGTTACCGGGCCTTCCCAGGAAAAACTTCTACTGTTAAACGTAGACTAAGTGCTTCGGGGGGCGGATTTTCCGCCCCCCTTTTTTTGAACTCCCCCCTGTATGGTTGTACAATAAGATGATGGATGGCTTTTTTGAGCTCTTGAAAAGTCGATCCGAAAGGCAGGAAATTCCATGGATGTTGTAAATGTCTTTATTGTTGATGACGATCCCGATATCCTGCGCTATCTGCGCGCAGTTCTGGAAGGGCAGGGGTACACCGTCCGAACCGCACAATCGGGGGAAGAAGCCCTGAATGCGCTGGAGCAGTTTCTGCCGGAAATCATCATTTCCGATGTGCAGATGGGGGGTATGTCCGGATACGAGCTCTGCAGGCGAATCCGATCCCTGGGCCATGATGCGATTCCCTTCTTCTTCTGTACCGTTCTTGGAAGTCAGCCCGAGAGAATTCAGGGGTTGAAGGTGGGAGCAGATGAGTATCTTGTCAAACCGGTGGACCCGGAAGAGCTCGTTCTTCGCGTGGGCCGTCATATCGAAAAAGTCCGCAGAATCAGGGCCATGGCGGACATTGTAAAAGATCGCGAAAGCCTGGGGATCATAACGGGAACAATCGGGGATGTGACGATACCCGACCTGCTTCAGCTCGTAAACTATTTAAACCTTGATGAAATCTGCCTTCACATCGAGACTCCGCAAGGAGAATGGGGGAAAATATTCCTCGCCAGGAAACATCTCCTTCACGCGGAAACC
Organism: Thermoanaerobaculia bacterium; assembly: GCA_035593605.1. NCBI lineage: Bacteria > Pseudomonadati > Acidobacteriota > Thermoanaerobaculia > Thermoanaerobaculia bacterium. Next base: position 46,258 of record DAOSWS010000024.1, read on the forward strand.
GAAAACCTAACAGGGAAAAAAGCCTTTTTTACCATGATGGGATGGACGGCCGGATCCTTTAAGGTTGAACCGAAAATCTTTCTCGATGAACCGACCATGGATGACTCCCTGGGCTCCGCCCTGATGTCCAGCATCACCCAGCTGGATGAGTGTGAAGTTCTCCTGAATCACATTACAGAGGGCGGGAATGTCCTGGAAGTTACCCCGGATCACGGGATTGATTTGCCTCCATCCGGATCGACTATGCAAAAGATGCTGGATCTTGTTGAGAAACATGGTCAGATCGGGACAGTCATTGCCATGAGTTCTCTGACCGAACTCGAATCCCTCCGTGCCCTGTGCCAGCTTCTGGATGCAGGGATTATCCACCATTTACAAACGTCCGAATCCTGATTATCTCTTTTTTTCATAAACAAAAGGGGGAGCGGCAAGGCTCCCCCCTGTACCGTCGTTAAGTCGTTCCTACAGGTCTAATGTGTCCGTGGAGGAAGCCTGACATCCTGTCTGGGTGTCCGTCACGGTGAAGGTGACATTGTATGAGCCCGATGCACCGTAGGTGTGAACCGGATCTTCCAGGGTCGATGTTGAACTGTCCCCGAAGGACCAGTTGTAGCTGTACGCACCTGAACCGCCCCCTGCCGTACCATCGAATGTGACCTGGAGGCCGGAGGGTGTCGAGGTGAAGGAAGCGGTTACCCCCGTGCCAAACTTCACGATTTTCACAACAGCCTCCTGCTGGTTCGACGGCTGAGTCGAATCCGTCACGGTAAGGGTCACATCCCGGCTGTAGGGCGGAAATGTATAGGTATGGGATGGGTCGGTGTCGGAGGGTGCGCAATCCATTGTGGCCGTACTGCAAGTCGCGCCATCCCCAAATTCCCACACGTAATCGTACGGACCGATTCCACCCTGGACCATGGCTGAGAAGTCAATCTGCCCCGACCCATTGCAGGAGGGGGAGTTGGATGTGAAATTGATGTTCAGGACATCGGGACACATCGTTTCGCAGTCATTGGCGCTTCGGATGTCATAGAAATAGAGGTTGGCGACCGTAGCCGTTGCATCGTCATACTGCTGATCGTTGATGGGATCATCCAGGGCAAGTGGATCAGGAATATCCGGGCAGATCATATTCCAGTCGTCGGGAACGATACCGGTACAGTCAGTCGTGCGGTAGACATGGTAATGGGTCGTCTCAGGAGCAGGTACCACATTGTCCCAGTCCAGGTGCACGGAACCATCCGGGTTCTTCCATGCCCGGAGGTCATTCCCGATGTCGTACGGTTTGTCCACCACGCTTGAGGGGAGGTTGTCGGTGATGGGACCGACATTGACGTCGGTATACATCCCGCCGTGAGGTCCTGCCGTGCAGCCTCCCGGAGCCGGATCGTCATCCTCCGCTCTCACCACGTACCAGTAGTTGATAAACTGGGTCACCGAGTTGTCGATGAACTCAAGTGTGGTGACCTGTTCAGCAATTGCCGGTTTTGAAACGGCATCGGCAAAGGAGATGGACGAGCGGTAAATATCGTAATGTCCCGATCCGCTGTTAAACGTCGCAGCATTCCAGAAGATCCTCAGGCCCACGGGACAGCTGAGATCCTCCACATTAGCTGTCGAAAAAGTCGGGATGGCACACCCGCAGTTGATCGCAGACTGCTGATAGGAGCTCCCGCCTGATACAGAACAGGCGGTTGCCGTATCTCCTGCTTCCTGGCACTCCTTCACATAGTCATAAAAGTCGGCGTATGCGTAAATCGTGCCGATCCCTGAATTCTGGATATTCACCACAAGCGACCCTGATTCTGTTGCTCCCGGAGTTACGGTAACGTCCTCTTCTGTCGATCCTCCCAGGTCGGACCAGGCCACAACAGTGGTTGTCGCCTCTGAGCAACCTGCATTGGAGATCGTGTAATCCACCGTGTAAGTCGGGCAGCTTCCGGAGATGGTCATTGATTCGACATTCAGGGCCGGGTAGGGATCGTATGCGGCAAGCGCTTCACAGTAGTTATCGTAAATCTTAAAACCGGGTGTATCGGTTCCTGTGCAGTTGGAATAGAGATCCCAGATAAATCCGCCCCAGTCCACGAACTCTGCACGGTAGATCCCGCAGAGCGTCGGAGAACCATAAAACCAGATGTCCGTGGTCTGGTCATTCCAGTTTGGATCCAGCCCCCCGCAATCCTCCCACTGGATATTGGTTCCTTCTGCCAGCCAGCCTCCCGTCGATTGAGCATATAGGTAGACATACTGGCCGTTCGTCATGTCATAAATCGAGAGATCTCCTGATTCATTGTCATAGAGGGGCATATGCATTTCGGTGCCACACTCCGCAACGATGTACATGTCAAACGTGCAGGGAGTGGAAAAACAGGTATTACCGGAATCACGGCAGTAATCGCAGTCGTCGAAATTCCACTCAAAGGCCGATGTCGTGGAAGTTGTGATGGGAGAACGGGGATTTTCGCATGAGGTCCACCGGTTATGCATGGTCGGATCCACACAGGAGGTGCAATTAACCGTTAAATTAAACGGACCATTATCGGCGGCGGAGAATCCATCGACAACGATGTAATAGGTCCCGGCAGAAATATTATATTTGAAGTAGTCACTTCCCCCGGCAACACAGGAGCACTTGGAACAGCTGTCCAGCAGAAAGGCATCCAGCTCACTCGTTCCGAAATTAGAGAGGATGACCTCCAGGATCGTATCTTCAGCAATGGAAATTTCGAAAACCTGTTCGTTGCCGTCGTACGTATCATTTGCACAACTGTAGGCATTCGCATTATTTGCCAGCCCTCCCGCGGAGGTGTCGCCGGCGTTCGTGGAGTTGCAGGCGATGACAGTGGCCGCTCCGCAGTTCACATCGGACGAACCTCCGGCTTCAACGCCGCACACCTGTACATTATCGACCATCCAGTACATTTCGTAACTTGCATTGTAGTAACGGAATCCAACTTCAAGATCCGTTTGATTCAGTGCCTCTGCAGAGATGTCGATGTCGACGGTTTCCGGATTGGGACTGCTCGCCCCGGAGTAATTTGCAACAACCTGCCAACCCGAAGTTGCAGAGGAGCGTACGGCGATTTCACCCTGTTCATCCAGGCTGAGGCTGTACCAGAAGAAGTAATGATCAAAGACCAGGTGGACTTCTGTGAATGGTCCTCCAGCGGTTGCGTCGATTACCGGTGAGAAGAATCGTTCATCCATCGTGCACCCTGATCCGGCCTCGTCACTGTCGCAAATCATAAATGGAGTTGTCACGGGCAAGGTGGCGGTTCGTAACCCCGGATTCGCATCTGTCCAGGTCTCTGCGGGTCCGGAACAATCCCCATTATGATCCACCGTCCATGAAACGGGTAGACCTCCGCTGAAATCTTCAGAAAAGATCGTCGCAGTGCAGTTTGACGAACAGGAAGGGGTAAGGGGAGTGTTGCACACGATTCTTAAATCGTAGGTTCCGTTGTCGAAGGGAGTCCTTCCGTCCACGATCAGGTAATAGGTCCCTGCGGGAGCATTGTCCAGATGGATTTCCTGGACACCGCCTTCAATGACGTTATTCACGTTGCAGGTATCCACCTCAAGAAGGAAGAGAAACTGGCTGCGTCCCGGGTGGTTTTCCAGGTAGAAATCCAGGTTGGTCGGCGAAGCAATCGTCAGAGCATAGACAATGTCGCTTCCATTGAAGGTCCCATTGACGCCTGCATACTCCACGCCGTCGTTGGGCAGTCCAATCGTATCCCCGTTGATCGTATCTCCGCAGCTCACAGGGGTGGCTGCACCGCAGTCTATATTGTTCGGAATGGGGCAGGTAACCAGCAGGTTGGAATAGGTACCGGAGGCACTGGAGGAGTATCCATCCACGACGATATAGTAAGTCTGGGGTGATGTTGTGGTTACCAGAGTTATATTCCCTGAATCGACCCAATCCGTACAGGATGTACCGTCCGCACAGTTGTCAAGAACGTAGAGGACGTGATCGAAACCTGGAGTAGGCATAGAGATCACCAGCGTCGATCCCACCGGGCCGTCAAATACCAGCTTCCAAATCTCTTCCGGGCCGGCTCCGCTTCCGCAGGATGGATTGATGACATTCGTGTCGTTGGAAGTATCTCCGGAAACGGGAGTGTTGCAGGAGATTACCGGTATGCTGATACATGGATCGTTGCAGCTCATCGAAATGTCAAACACGGCATCGTTTTCCGATGCATCAAATCCTTCCACGACAATATAGTAGGTCCCCGGGCTTAGTGCGTAAGCACTGATGGAGGTCCCTCCTCCCTCGATGCACGCGCAGGGATCGCAGGCGCTCAGGAGGAAAACGGCCAGGTCTTCGTCCCCGAAATTGGAGAGAGTGATGTTGACGGTCTGGACCTGGGAGATCGTGAACCTGTAGACCATTTCATTAGCGCTGAAGGTGTAGTCGGAGCAGCCGTACTCCTGTTGATTATTTGCACTTCCCATCTTTTCCCCGGTCAGGGTATCACCACAGGCGATTGTGTCGGTACCCGGACAGGAAAGGTGTGCCGAACTGGAGGGTGAACCGCACACAGCCACATCGTCAACTTTCCAGTACCAGTCATTATTCGCGTTGTAATAACGCCAGCGAAGCACGATATTGTTGTCTCCGGCAGCGTCGGAGGAAATGTCGTAGCTCTCTGTGGTTCCCAGAACATCGGCATCGAAGGTGGCCACATTTGTGTTGAAATTTCCCCCGCCGTTTTTAGAGAGATCGACATCGGCCGTGTCTCCTCCGGCACCGATATCATCATAGTAATGCCAGAACTTCAGGATAACAGAAGTGTAAGATGAACAGTCCAAAACCGGAGTGATCAGCTCCTCATCCTGATTTTCGATGGGTGTATAGTAAACCCTGGCGACGTAGTTCTGGGGGGCGCCATTACTCCACCTGTGCCAGTCGTTGTAATCCCAGCTTGATCCTCCCGCGTTATCCTCAATTGACCAGCCCGCTGGCGGATTGTCGCCGTAAGTACCCCAGGTACCTTCGAAATTTTCCTCGAGGATCGGTTCGTACCCGGGATCGCAGAGACCCCCTCCGCAGCTTAAGGTGGATGGTGCGGAACAGAGCACCTCCAGGTGGAACGTACCATTGTCCTGGGCAGCTAAGCCGTCGACGATAAGGTAATAATCACCAGGGTCAGCGAGGTAGGTGATCTGCGAGTCCTCATGAAGGACACAGAAATTGGGATTGCATCCGTCCAGGAGAACAAGGTCCAGGTCCCGGGTCCCGGTGTTGGACAGCGAGGCTAGAAGGTACACGGGATCGGTATTCCCGGTCAGGTCAAGGTGATAGATGAGTTCCCGGCCCTGAAGATCGCGTACACCGCAGCCATACCGTGCCTGTCCGGCCAGACCTGTTGTCGTATCTCCATCCAGTTCCGTGTTGCAGGTGATATCCACGGCTCCCGCGCAATTTAAATTGTTGGCCAGGGGACAGGTGATCGTTAGATCTGCCGTTCCGGAGCTTCCCGCCTTGTCGCTGTCAATTACTAGAAGGTACGTTCCCGCTGTAGCCGCCGGATAACTGGCCGTTGTGTTACCGTATGCCACGCAGGAATCGGGATCACAGGCATCGAGGATGAAGATATCCAGATCATCGCCTGCCAGGTTGGATAACGTCGCAGTAATATCACCAGCGGCTGGTGTGGTGAATTCATAGACAACCTCGGGGCCATAATAGTAATTCCCGGGATCGCAGTTATAGCTTGCTACATTCTCATTCCCTGTCGAAGTGTCAACACTGACTGTTGAGCCGCAGGCAAGCGGAATTGGTGAACCGCAGTCCAAAGTGTTTGCGGAGCAGCTGACCGTCAGATCATAGGTGCCGGAACCGGTTCCGTATCCATCGATAACGATAAAAAAGGTTTGAGGGCTGGAGGTTGTTGTAACGTCAATCGTCCCGGGATCGGAGTAGTGGGTGCAGGAATTTTCATCCGTGCAGTCCGAAAGAATATAGACGACATGGTCCCACCCGGGGGAGGGGACGGAAATGTTGATATTCGATCCAATGGGTCCGTTGTAAACCAGCTTCCACATCTCATCCTTCCCCCCGGAGGTCCCGCATGGCGGGTGAAAATCATCCGTATCGTCGGAGGTGTCTCCAGACACGGTATCCCCGCAGTTTACAACGGGAAGGGTGTCGCACGGATCCGTACAGGTGATATCGATGTCAAAAGAACCATCGTCTCCCGAAGTGTACCCGTCCACGACAATTGTATAGGTTCCTGCAGGCACAGTTTCACTGATGGCAGGACCGACAGCGATGCAATCGCAGGCGTCACAGCTTGAAAGAAGCAGGACATTTAGATCTCTCGTTCCATAATTGGAGAGAGCGATATCCAAAACTGTGGATCCGGCCAGCGTGATCTCATACATCTTCTCAGAACCCGCGTACGCAAAAATATCACACGCATAGCAGTCAAATTCCGATGTTCCGCCTGCTGTCGTATCTGTCGCACTGTAAGGACATGTAATGGTTTGTGCACTGGAACAGTCCGCTCCACCGCCTGCGGAGACTCCGCATACCCCAACGTTATCAACGTACCAGTACCAGGCCCAGGTGTTATTGTCATCATAGACAAATCTGATCTGCAGGTCAGCAGCACCCAGGGCTATCGTCGAAATATATCGATATCCACGGCCGCCGGATTAGTGGTCGAGGCATTCCATGTCTGGACGGTTTGCCATACGTCGCCGGTATTAGACGACCTGGCCTGTACTAATGCTGTGTCGCTCGAGGAATGACGGTAGTAGTGGTCGAAGGTTAGATGGATCTCGCTAAAGGGTCCGCCGGTGGTGCAGTTGATACGGGGCGAACGTAATCCTTCCTGCATACGGATACCATCACCGTAACAATCCGAATCCACAGCCATCCAGATGCCGGAGAGAGGGGAGGCAGGATTAATGCTTCCGCAGCCGGAAGGATCGCTGACATCATCCTCAAACCAGGTGTCCGTACTGTCACCGCTGTCCTGAATGGTCCATGTGCCCGGGAGACCTGCATCAAAATCTTCAGTAAAGATGGGGATGTCACAGGAACTGCTGCAGTTAATGGAGCATGTTGCGTCACAGTCCACGGAAATATCGAAGGGACCGGTGTCCCCGTTCCTTTCACCATCTACGACGATATAGTACGTTCCAGCGGACAGCTGGGTTGCCGTGATCGAGTTGTCCCCCCAGGCGATGCAGTTTGTCACTTCATTGCAGTCGGAAAGGAGAAAGACGTCGAGCCTCTCCCCGCCACCGTGAGAGATCGTAATCGTGACATTGGCCTCGGTAGCGAGCACAAATTCGAATACTTCTTCGTCCCCGTCGTACGTCGTGCCGTTACAGCCGTAATCCGTGATGACATCGCTGAAGCTTGAAGTGATATTGGTTAACGTATCGCCGCACGAAATGGAGGTGGCGCCGGTGCAGTCAATGACTGAAATCCCTGTGTAAAACTCGATTGCATAACTGTCGCTTAAGGTCACTCCGGTTCCGTTGTAGAGACATTCGAGCCCATCATCCTCCGCCGTATTTTCGATTCCGACTGTGCAGCTGTTTTGGAGGGAATCAACTGTCTGGTACTGAAGCTTGATCGTACCTGAATCGTAGAGAATAATTTCAAAAGTGTTGTAGGTGTTGGTTAAATATTTCTCTACATCATCCCATTGAATAACGGCGTAAGTGCCGAAATCCTCGAAGTACACCTCGCCTGGAAGCGTCGGGGGATCCAGGTCATCCCAGAAGGCCGCCACCATGAGCGGAGGGCCGTCCACTCCTGGTATCCCGTAATTTCCCGCCCAGGAACTTGTCTCATTGGTATCAAATGTAATCCAGCCGTTGGAACTGATCTTGATCTGGTTATAGTTGGTACCATAGAAATTAAACTGGAAACTTAGTGTCTGGGGCGTGCTGAGCTCGTCGTCGATCAGATCCAGGTCAAATCCTGATGAAGCAATTTCAATCCAGGAGTACGTTGCCCCATCTGCCGTATCACGCCACATGTACCCGTAAGAGTCCGGGCCCCCCGTCGCTGCCGGTAATAAAGTCGAAAGGAGCAAAACTGTGAAAAGTAATCCTATCAGAACGTAATTACGCGAAGTCATGAGCGCCTCCTCAATGGGTCGCGAATTCGACCGCGTCAATAACAAAGCCATCGGGTTTTGAAAATACCATCAGGCCGTTTTTCGTTTTTACAAGGGTGCGGATTTTCTCGAAGGAACGCTTGAAAAAAGTCGTTTTCTCTTCTCCCTGGAGCGTCGTGAAGTTTCCGTTGATCGTAAACTCAATCTTCAGATCGTAGGTCACTCCTTTGTACACCGCATCACGGCCGGATGTGACGTGAATCTTTTCAATCACTCCGCTTCCTTTAAAGGCATTGTGCAGAGCAAGATCCATGTTATTTGTGCCCGCGGCAAGAGGGGTAAGAAAACCAGTAAGAAGGCAAAGTATAGAAATCCATTTCGTCATGGTACCTCCTGCCGCCATTTATGCAAATCATGTGCCGTGAGCATTATCTTAGAGAAAAAATTATTTAAGTATAGTAATAAGAGTAGTATAAGTTCGTGTATATTTTCACAATATAACAAAAAGTCAGCATCGCTATGTGTAATAATGTAACACATTGCCATCTGCTTTGTGCAGGCTTTTATGCAATTCGAGGAACCTTTTCCTGTCCCTGGAGTCTCCATGATCAGGAGGTGAGCCATGGTCCGAAACGATCTTGTGAACTGGGAGAGTCCAAAAGAGAGCCTCCGGTTGGCGATCACTGTTGCCGTTGCCATCCATCTGCTCCTCTTTCTGATTGTCTTTCCAACCTCTCACTCCACCCATCCAATCCGGGTTCCGATTCCTGTTCCTCCATCGGTTCTGAGTCAATACCAGCCGCCACCCCCGCCGGAGGAATCAAATCCCGTCCAACAAATCGATCACAGGGCCGCCTGGTCAATCATTCCCACTGTGGAGAATCCAGGCCTTCGGGATCCTGATCTTCCTGTGCCCCAACCCATCATCGAAGAGGATGTCCGTGCCACGAGCGAAATTCCCATAATTTTCCCTCCCACACCGCCATCCATCCCGGATACGGTGATCCGGATTCCGGGGGTCGATGCTCCAAAAGCGATCTATCAGCCGTACCCTGCCTTTCCATCCACGGCTCTGAACCTAGGGAAGGGAGGCATGGTGATTGCCAGGCTTACATTGAATACTGAGGGATTTGTGGAGGAAGTTAAGGTCCTCCGCACGGAAAAAGGCCTCCTTGGACACATCCTTGAAGCAGCAGTCAGGGATACCCTTGCGACCTGGATTTATGAGCCGACTACGGTGGAAGGAAACCCCGTGAAGGTCCAGATGGTTGTGACTGTGATGTTCAACCTGAATCGGTAAAAGAGGGTAATAGCAGGAAACTGAATAAATGGAGGAACCATCTTGACACCCGGAGCGACTTTGCCTATACTAAGGCGCCGCTAACCAGGCGGCGCTTCTTTCTCAAACTGCTCGGGCGTAGCTCAATCGGTAGAGCGGGTGGCTGTTAACCACTAGGTCGGGGGTTCAAATCCCTCCGCCCGAGCCAA
>DAOSWS010000025.1 GCA_035593605.1 Thermoanaerobaculia bacterium
ACTATGCCGACCCCTAACGGGGTCGGTTTTTCTTTTGTAGAAATGCGATAAATTAAATTTCTGAACCGGGAGGGATTACAACACTTTTGGGAATGATGACGATACCGTCTCTAATATGGTAAAAATCTCCATCCTCCTCCTTCACTCCCCGTCGATTCACGAGGATGGAACCTTCCCCTACACGTGCATTCTTGTCAATAATAGCTCCATGGATGACGCAACCTTTTCCGATACCCAGTGTCGGGATGCCGGGCTCGGAATCCACTTCGCTTTCATAGTAGTCGTTTCCCAGGATCAGGGTTTTAGAAATGGTACAGCCTGCCTGGATGACCGAACGAAGTCCAATACTCGTATCTTCGATTTTGCTGCCGTCCACCATTCCTCCTTCCCCGACAAGGACCCGGTTCAGGACGCTGTCCCGGATATTGGATACGGGGAGGAACCGTGGACGGCTGAAAAAGGGCCAGTCCGGATCCAGCATACGGAAGGAATTCTGGGCCGAAGTGAGCATAAGGTTGACATCATAGTAGGAACGGATCGTTCCAACATCTTCCCAGAAATCATCGAAGGGGTGAAGAACAAGTTTGTGGCTCTGAACCATGGAAGGAAGGATGTGCTGACCAAAATCCATGGCTTCATTATTGGCCAGAACTTCTTCCAGTATTTTGCGCTTGAAAATATAGATCCCCATGCTCATGGGAATGGAATCTCCAAGGTGGGCAATGGCGTCCGGATCGGGTTTTTCATAAAAACGGTTGATTGTGCCGTCTTTGGACCCGATAACCCCAAAGGCGGATGATCGTTCCCGGGGCATCATCTTCCCCGCGATGGTGACGTCGGCATCGGTAGTGAGATGGGTAATAAAGAAGTCGCGGTAGTCCATCCGGTAGAGATGATCCCCCGATAAAATCAGGACATGGTTGAAGCGCAGGTGTTCCAGATGGTGCAGGTTCTGGCGTACGGCATCTGCCGTTCCCTTGTACCAGTCACTCACCTGGCTCAGGGATGCCGCAAGAATGTCCACGTACCCGCTGCTGAAGTGGTCGAACTGGTACGTCTGGGCGACATGTCGGTTCAATGATTCCGAATTGAACTGGGTGATGACAAAGATTCGCCGGAAGTCGGAATTGATGGCGTTGGACAGAGGAATGTCGATCAGGCGATAGGCGCCCCCGATGGGAACCGCCGGTTTGGCGCGAAAATTTGTAAGAGGGAAGAGGCGGGAACCTGCGCCGCCCCCGAGAACCAGCGTGACGATATCGCTCTGCATGGGTGTATCGTACCGGAAGGAACCGGTCGGGTCAAACCTTGAAAGCAAACCTTGGAAAATTGTTACCGTTCACTCCTGCCGGGAAAGGTACTCCTGCTGCTCCATGGCCCTGGAGTACTCCGGGTCAAATTCAAGAGATTTTTTGTACATTTCCCTTGCCTGGTCCGGATCCTTACCTCCCTCACATGCCAGTCCCTTCAGGTAGAGTATGACGGCACAGACTCTTCGATTCACTTCATCCGATGAATCCACGGATTCAAAGAGATTGTCGAGGAGCTTTTTCGATTCATCGAATTCTCTCCTGTGTAACGTTTCGCAGACCATGTAGATCGATGATTTGATCATCCCGCCCTTCAGGGCGTCTTCTGATCCTCCTGAATTGGAATCAAGCGGAAGTCCCAGGTATTCAAGAACCGATGCCATTCTCCCCGGGGAGTAATCATCCGATGGTGTGGGTTGAGGAGGCAGGACCATCTGGGTCCTGGATGCCGGGCGGATCAGGAAATACAACACAGTCCACAGGGTGGTGATCAGGATAAAGAACAGGAAGACGGCGAACCCATCGACAAGGAGCATCATAAAAGCGCAGATCCCGGTAATAACTGCCAGCATTATGAAGAGGTCCGAAATCCGGTCTCTCCATCCATGTTTTTTTTGTGCGCCAGGACGGATGTCCCTATCAAGGTGCAGGTTATCTTCGTGCGCAGGTTTCCCAAAAAAGGAACTGATATCAAAGATGAATACACGATCCTTTCCGCACTGCCGGCACTCCGCGCGGAGATAGTCATAGGGTTGACCGGATGTTGCATCATGGATCAACTCCTGGCTTCTGGTTTGATATTGTCCCCCGCACGGACAGGTTGAGGCATGAATGATGTTGTACTCCTCCTGAACACTCTGAACCTTGATCGGGTTATTCACTGGCGAATCCATAGAATGTTAACCTCCAATGCTTCATTCGTCAGGATTTTAGATTCCGTCGGGATTCTTCGGAGAATCAAAAGGGTCTGACATGCCTTCGGCTCTCCCGTTTTCCCTGGATGTCGTACCGGGAAAAGAACTCCCAGATCTCTTCCGATGCGTCGATGTCGTTGTTTGTACCGGGGCTGGGATAGTTTGTTCCGGGCCAGGTGTGGGCACCGCCGATTACCCTGTAGAACTTGACGGCTGTGCCGCTTTCACAGTCCCCGTAGGTGATCAGTTCCACAGTACTCCCATCCGTGAAGTCAACATCGTCAAGAGGAATGACCACGGCCGAGGGTGAGCAGCTGTTTTCCTGTACCCAGAATTCCATGACATCTTCGACAGGAAGGGACCATGTATTTCCATTATAGGGAACGACGGGGTCAGCGGTTCCGTGAATCTGCAGAACCGGCACAGGATGGACCGGGTTGCATCCAAGATAGGTTTCGGGGGTCATTGAACCGGTCACCGATGCGATGGCTGCGATCCTTTCGGAAAGCTGACAGGCAAGGAGGTAGCTCATGTATCCGCCGTTCGACATGCCCGTCGCGTAGATCCTGGAAGAATCGATCGTGTATTCAGACATGAGGAATTGGATCAGAGCCTCCATGAATCCCACATCATCCACGGTGCTGCCCACCGTCCATCCCCCGACATTCCAGTGCTGGTAGCCCACATCGTCCTTTGTCCCATCCGGATGAACCAGGATGAAACCCTCCCGGTCGGCTATGGGTCGGAAATCTCCATAATACATCTGGGTGTAGGCGTTACTACCGTATCCGTGGAAATTGAGGAGCAGCGGAACGGCTTCCTCTCCTGTATAGGATTCCGGAACGTAGAGGATGTAATCCCGGTAAACACCGTCAAAATAAATCGATCCTACCGACGTGTGCTGGGCAAAGGCGGAAAGGGACATTCCAATCACAAGGATCCAGGTCAAAACGGGGAAAGGAAGGCAAATGCACTTCATGGAATTATTATACACATAGCTGAATTCTCAGTGGAGCCGGAACGTACGATTGGACGGGAAGAGCATCAGAAGGGCCAGAATCAAGGCGCCTGCGGTCAGGCCGATCTGGGTTCTCTTTTCGAAGCGGTACTCCCGCTTCAGAAGGCGGAGAGAATCCATAATCTGTGTAACCACAGGTCCTTACTGCACGAGGGCGTCATCGTGCATGACGCTCGTGACAATATACGCAACGTCCCGGCCGGGCACGCAGGTCTGGATGAACTGCGCGATCTTCTCTTTCTGGGTGATTTTATCGCTCTCGTTGTAAACAAGATGCAGTGTGCGGTTGTATTCATCCATTCCGTTGTCCCCGAGGGAATCCTGCCAGGTGTCCACGATCGATTGACTCTCTACCTGAAAGGCGTCGATGTCATCCACCGAAGCCAGTCAGATGGAGTGGATCTTGTAGCCTTTAAAAATTTGACTAAGCTGCTCCTCCAGTTCCGCCTTGAACCACTTGATGTTTTCTCCATCGACTTTGAAGGGCAATTTTCTGGAAACCGCGATATTGACCACCGGGGGGAAGTCACTCCAGTTGTTCACGTCATGGGCGATGACGGCAATATCCAGCTTTTTGAAGCTCATCTCCATGCTGATGATCGACGTCTGGGGATTTTCATTCGATAGTTCCTTATAATTGTCATTCGTGAAAACAGCCCGTCCCTCCGGAACGGAAAAGGCAAAATGGTTTTCCTCATCAATATAGGCATCGTTGGGAACATCTCGACCATCAGGAACCCGGAGCCATACCACAAAGGCCAGAGAAGAGACCATGAACATTAGAAAGCAGATCCCCCAGAAGATGGAGCGTTTCATTGGAAGGGTTTCATTTCCGGGAATCTTTTCCGCACCCATGATTTCGTAGGAGTCAATGCTCCGAAGAAGATCTTTTTCCTCTCTCAAGGCATAGAATCGGTTGGAGACGATACCGATCATCTGAATATCGGAGAGTGTGTATTTGCTTTGGTACCACAGGGCCATGGCGTATTTCAGTTCATCCCCGACGGTGTCGGCCGCGATCCCCTGCAGCATCACATCCACACGTTCGATGGTTTTTTTCTGGGGTCGTACAACCTGTGAGAAGCAAAGTTCCAAAAAGAAAAAGGTACGCAATCACAATTACCTTTCTGGACATGGTCGCTTCATTCTGTAGAATATTCTGGCAGTCTACCTTACAAAAAAAGTGAGTTCCATGAAAAAATATACTGTCGTAGTGATAATTGGGACCCACAGGCGCGAATTTTTGTGTCTTACACAAAAGAGGGCTCTTCAGTGACGCCATCCCGGTTCACGAGTGGTCCGTCCATGTCCCGCCGGGTTCATCAGGGTCTTTCCCACGTCCTCCAGGTCATATCCCCGGCGAAAACCTGCCGTCCTCTTTCCCGATGACCGCCTCCTTACCAGGGAAGGAGATCAGCCAGGTCCAGGGCTATATAGACGAGCGCGGAAGAGAGCACCACACCCAGGGCACGCGCTCTGCCCGGGGTTCCAAGCCGCTTCATGATCGCCTGACCACCAAAGGCCCAGATTGCATTTGCGGAAAATCCTACAAGGGCAAGGAGAATCGGCACCCAGAGGAGCGTGAGGAAAGAGGTGGACCATTCAGAGAGAAAGAGAGAAAAGAGGGTGAGGCCGAAGAAGGCGACCTTCGGGTTGACAAACTGTAGCGCAAAGCCGTTGAGGAAACCGAGAGGCCTGGCCTCCTCACTCTTCTCCAGGAGTCTGCCGCTGCTCTGGTAGACTCCCCACGCCAGCCACAGAATATAGCCCGCACCGACATATTTCAAAACTGGAACGGCACCCGGCACCAACCTGTTTAATCCCCCGGCGAGAAAAGCGCAGAGAGCCATGACCAGCCAGAACCCCGCGACCGCTCCCATGATGAAAGGTACGGTACGTCGATAGCCGTAGAGAGCCCCTAACGACGCACACAGAATATTGTTCGGACCGGGAGTATAGAGGGTCACGGCAATGAAGGTAATCGTCGCATCGAGATCTATCATCAAACGTGTGGTTTCCTTTTTAAAAAGAGAGCCGCGCACGGGGGCCTGTCCGCCCTGGCGGCTGGGTCATCTGCAGAAGAATATTCTTCTGCATGAGCGTAACGGCTCGCTGACATTAAGTCAAGAACCCGGGGTCAGCCATTTCACTTTACCCTGTGGGAACAGATTCGATTCGTTTTTCACGGCCAGCTCAGGAAAGCAAACCATGGAGTGCGAGGCGAGGAATTTCGAGAGCCAAGGTAGGGACACGATTCCGATTCCATCCCTGGAGGAAGACGGGGGGCCAGGGGTGAAGGAAAGTCAGCTATTTATCTATATTTGATTGAGGTTTAGCAGAGTTATTAAACGACTAAAATTAATAGTAACTGATAATTTTATACACTCTCCCCGTTCGAAGGTTCTTTAACGTTTGCAGGTATCGTTGGCGTCCCTCTCCGTGCCGGAGGAGGCAAATCCGAGGCTTCCTTCCGTCATAATCCCGGCATCAGCACTCATGAGGAAGAACAGTTTGGACGTGTCTCCGTAAATATCACCCTCCAGGTCGAAATCCTCCAGGAGCAGCATGCCGTTCTGTGAGGGAACCCACCCCGTGATACTGCATCGGGGCTGGCCGTAGGAGTAGTCGTCCACCTGAAAGGAGTCTGTCTGAGGAAAGGCGGAGACGTAGATATGATAGCTTGATAGGGCCAGGTCCTCAAAGAAAATATCAACGTTTTGTCCGTTTTTAAGAGCCTTCAGGTGATGGGACGCGTCACCGGACACCTCCGGGACCAGCGAACCGCAGAGGGCGTTGTGGGTATCGCACCCGCTCCCTGATCCAGCATCGCCGATGGACAATGTCGTAAAAGACAGATTGTCACTGTAGGAGTAAGCGCCGCCGTTGGAGGTGAGATCCGTCAGGTCCACCGCGGTGGACGCCCCGCAGGGATGGACGCCATAGTAATAGGCAGGATTGACGATGAACTGAAATGTGTAGTCCGCCGTCATACCGGCCGCAATCGTCCCGTAAGAACCGGGGTTGTTGCAGACGTGGAGACCCACACCCCCGAAGACAGCTTCCGTGCTTGTGGCGGAGCTTTCTCCCTGGTTCAGAAGGGAGACCGTGATCTGCCACTTCTCCCCGGCTTCCGCCTGTGAATCACCATCCCCGTCCACTTCCGATAGACCGGTGAAAGAGTGGTAAACAACGTCCGGCGGCCCGCATTCGACGATGGTGACACTATGATAGCCGGAGAGCCCCTGACAGCCCTCAGCGTTGGAGTAGGAAACGGTGTAGGAGCCGCTCAGTGAGGCGTAATGGACGGAGGACGTGGCACCGAAGATGGATCGGTTGTTCCGATACCACTGGTAGTTGGACATTCCCGTCTGCGTTCTGAGCTGTACCGTCGTATCGGGGCAGATATTGGTGGATGCCCCGGTGATGGTCGGCTCCGCCGGCGTGAGGGCGGAGTCCTTGACGCATGCTGTGTATGCTGAACGACCGCAACTGTTCCTGGACCGGACCTTGTACCCGTAGAGAGTCCCCGGGGTGGCCTCGCCGTCGAAATAAGCTGTGGTGGAGACGGTGCCCAGAACGGCAATGTCCGTGCAAGTCTTGTTCGTGGTCCGAACGACCTCGTAGGAACTGGCCCCCGGAACGGAATCCCACGCCACCTGAATCCCTCCGCACTCACCTACCGCAGTGATCGTCGCGGGAGCGTCAGGAATCTGGAGCATCATGGCCTCCACACAGGAGGGCAGGGGCGATTGTCCACAGCCATTCTCCGCCCGAACCGTGTAGTAGTAGGATGTGTTTGGATTGGGGGGCGTGTCCGTGTAAGCCGGGCCTGTTGCCGTACCCACAGGTGCGGGGTAGTTACAGCTGCTGTTTGATGAACGGAGCACGGTATAGCTGTCCGCGTCCGGCACCGGGTCCCATACGAGCTCGACGCCGGTGCATTCCGAAGAGGCTGCGAGGTTCTGAGGGGCGGAGGGGAGCCCTGCCGTCGTGACCGAGGCGCATTCCCCGTCTTCCGAATTCCCGCAGGTTGGATTCGTGGCGACAACATAATAACTGTACTGGGTATCGGGATCCACGTCGGTATCGAGGTAGGTGTTGTCGCCCTCGTACCCTACCTGCACGCCGGTCTCGCAGCCGCCCTCTTTACGAAAGACCCGGTAGGACATGGCACCATCGACATAGTCCCAGGAAATAAGCAGTGACTGGCAGGTCACATTGCTGAACTGGGGAGCACCGGGTGCCGCAGACGTATCAACGAATTTGACGTTTATGCAATCCGATGGAACGGACAGGCCGCAGGCGTCCTCCGATCGCACGTAATAATCATAATACAGGCCCGTTTGACCTGTCGTGTCGGTGAAGCTTGTTCCCGTTGTTGATACGAGCAGAGTTCCGCCCTCCGGGCAGTTGACGTTGGAGCGATACATCTTGTACCCGGATGCGCCCGCCACTGGATCCCAGGACATGTCAACCTGTCCGCAGGAAGTATTGACCGAGAAATTGGCCGGGGGGTCCGGTCGAAGGGAGGAGGCACTCAAACAATTGCTCGCCGGAGACCGGACCGTGCCGTCCGTGTCGCATGCCCCCATGACGACGTACGCATACGTCGTGTTGTAGGAGGCTGTTTCATCCCGAAAGGTGGTGCCGGAGATGGGGCTGACCAGGACCTGCCAGGTGCTGGTGCTGGAACAATCTCCCTCCCTGCGCCATACCATAAAACTATTGGTGGTGCCACTCCCCGCCGTCCAGGCAAGATCGACCCCTTCGCAATCGCCCGTTGCGGAAATGAGGGAGGGCGCACCCGGGGCCGAGCAGCAGAGGACGGTACAGTAGGATGATGCAACCGATCCTTCCGATTCGCACGGCCCGTTGGTGGTCTCGTAACTGACCACCCTGTAGCGATAATTCCTTCCGCAGACAGCGGAAGAATCGACAAAGGAGGTCACCGTCATGTCTCCGGAGACGAGAACCCACAGATGTTCACCCTCCTTTTTCCGGTAGACGCGGTAACCGTCGCCGGTCCCGTCATCGTTCCAGGTTACCGTGATGGCACTGCTTCCGGCCGAGCACTGAACGCCGGTGGGTGGAGCGGGCACGGTGCATGTCTCGCACCCGTAGGGAGTGGAGGAAAGGACATTGCTCACCGGTCCGGCGCACGAAGGGTTGCCGGAGACCGCCCGGACCGTGTAGTAGTAGATCACACCGGGAGCCACCGACGTGTCAGAGAAGGCGACCTTCGAACCCTTTACCGTCGCAAGGAACATGAACCCTTCGTCAGGCCCCGACTCGTTTCGATAGACCCTGTACTCGACGGCTCCGGCGACCCCCGTCCAGGCCAGGTCCAGGCGGCAGGGCTCCGCTGTTACCGCCGTGAGCGTCGGAGCCCCGAGGGTCGGGCAGTCGGTATGGTCGATGTTTTCGTCCGGGCACCCGATGGAGGGCGGACACGCGATTCCATGGCGATTGAAAGCCTCGTAAATCGCAGCCCCGTGGGGCGTTCCGTCGCAGAGGTTGCCGTTGTCGTCGTTCACGACGCGGAAGGTCCGATACCAGTTACCCACGCTGCACCCATTGGAGAGCCACCCAGCACAGACGAGGTGGGGCAGGCAGGTATACATTGCACCGGAAATAGGACGCGAAAGGAAGAAAAGACGCTGAAAATCGATCCAGGCCGTTTCCTGTGAAAGGTCAGATACGCCGGGAAGATCTCGGACGGCCAGATCGTACATCGTCTCCCCCATGCCCGAAGCGGTACAGTGCCCTTCCCTTCCGCATGGATCGAAATATGTTGACTCCACACAATCAGTGCAGATAAAATTCTTCGGTGTGGAAGGAATGCCGCGGGTTTTCATGGCATAATCCATCTCCCGTATACCCGAACAGTCCAGGCAGGTGTTGCCATACCCGTCGCAGTCCACGAACCAGGCATACTCCGCGTGGCAGGAGTTGTGCAGGTAGAGAAGGTCCATGGTATCGGCATAGACTTCGCTCGATCCCTTGTCTACGACTTCCAGGCCGTCATAGTGGTCGAGGCCGTGCCCTGTTTCGTGGACCAGAATTCCCGCATTGAGGCCCAGGTTATTGCATTCTGGATCCCCCTGCCGATCGTACAGCTTCAGGTACGTATTGTCTGAGAAGGCGGCATTGCAGGTGTAGCCGCCGCTTATATTGACCATGATGCGCAGCGGATCGTTGAGCCATGTGTTGGTCGGGAGGTAACTGTACGCGAGGAGTTTAGCCATCGTTACATGGTAGGCCGCCATGAGGGCTTCTTCCGTGGCGTACCCGTAAGAAGCCCCGGTGTTGTCACAATCCTGCCCCGTCGTCCCTCCCCAGTCGAGAGAGCCGCTGGTACTGGAAAGAGAAGGTTTCACGGTGCACTGTTCATCGATCCAGACCAGCGCATCGCCGTTGTCGTGGTGATTGCCATTCAGGGAACAGGTGACCGTTCCTCCCGGATACGTGTAGAGGCCGTTTCGCCCCGTGGAGGTCAGGGTCGAGTCCTCCACCATGTAGGGAAAGACGCGGGTCACCAGGGTGGCCCCTCCTCCGATCTGTTCTCTGTATACATTTGCGCGGATCCTGCGGTATACATCGAAGAACGTAGTATCCTGAAATTCCACTACCTCTCCCGTGTGAGCGTCCACCCGGCAGAGCCGTGATCCGTCCATTCCTTCGCGTGAAAAGACCATCTCCCATACGAGACGGTAGCCTACGCGGTCTCCTTCCGCCCGATCCTCTCCCAAATAGACCGGGACAAAGAGCGGGCTTCCGGGGCCTGCGACATTATCCCCCGGAAGAAAGCCTCCCAGGTGCTCCTCGAGAATGGCGAGAGCTTCTTTGGCGGAGACCAGTGGAGCCGGAGAAATGGCGGGAGGGCTGTAGTGTCCCGTAAAACCCATATCCACCAGATTGCCGTGGTTGATCCTGACCTGAAAAAGAGCCCCGTCCACTTCGATGCCCTGATGATGGATCCGGTAGTTGAGATAACAGAGGTAGTGCCCTTCTCCAGCATACCCGGATCCTTCCATTAGGACCAGGTCGTCGGGGTGGACACCGAAGAGATCGCTGTGACTGAGGAGCAGGGTCTTCACCCGGCCCTCAACGATATCCAGCGGTACCGAATCATCACAGGAGAGGTCACTGAGACCGAGGTCCTCCATCGACAGGCTGTTTCCCTCTCCCGGAATGACCGGAATACCCTGACCACCGATGTAGGAGGGGTACCCTGTATTACCGTCTATGAAGATACTCCACCCTGCACCATGTTGTATCCGGAAGGTCTCGTAGGCGCTGCGGTTGGGCAGAAGGGTTGCAGAAGCGTTGTCCATAGAAATATTCTCGCCAGGGATAAAGCACGTCTCACAGGCAACTTCGGCGTCAATGAGACCGGCCGGTCGTTCGACCGCCACGTAGGCCGTGACCGCAGGTGGTAAGACATGTATCACGAGGGCCAGAAACAGCCAGCGTCTCATCTGCACCTCCTCAAGAAGCAGGCGGGCGTGGATCAAAGGGGATGGAATCTTCCTGGTGAATGCCCTATATAGTAAAAAAGTATATCATGCGCATTTCTCTACCTTAGAACCAGGTGGACGACCAGCCTTCGCTCATGAAGCCCTGGCAAGGCCCGCCGTCGCCCTGCGGGCTATGTCGAGGCAAGCAGGCGAGACAAGCCCTTCCTGAAAACACCCTCCAACGGGGAGAGGATACAGATGTAGCATCAATCCCAGCTCCTAAAACCGCTCACTTCAGGGACACGATCCCGATTGAAAACAGCCCTTGAGGGACACGTAGCCAGCACATGTCCCGTCGGGCTTCAATCGGGTCATGTCCCACGTTCGCTCATAAATTTTCGACTGGGGTGTGAATGGCCCGCCTTCGTTAGAAGACAACTACGGCGTGGCAAATTTTACAGGGAAAAATTTGGCGGGGACGACGGGTGGGTGGGGAGACTCGTTCCGGTGGGCAATCCCGCGATGAGGCATACCGTTCCACCGCCGAGGCTCGGCGTCATGGGGGGAGGGTGATTGGGAGGGGTGAGAGTGGCGGGGACAACGGGTGGGTGGGGAGACTCGTTCCGGTGGGCAATCCCGCAGTGAGGCATACCGTTCCACCGCCGAGGCTCGGCGTCATGGGGTGAGGGTGGTTGGGAGGGGTGAGAGTGGCGGGGACGACGAGACTCGAACTCGCGGCCTCCAACGTGACAGGCTGGCGTTCTAACCGAACTGAACTACGTCCCCGCGCGGGGGGGAGTATACACCACTCCCGTCATGAAATGCAAGATGGCACGATGAATACTGCCGCCGTCCCGCAAAAGAGGCTCCGTTCACCCGTGATATACTGAATGAGGCATGCCTTACTCCTACCTCTCCTTCATCTCGGGCGAGACACTCTACGATAATATCCGCTCCGAGGTTCAGGATCTGACCCGCTCCCTCTTTGCCTCACTCTCCCTGAGACGCATCGATCTCTATATCCGGGTCCATGTTCTCCAGCTCAACATCCTTTTCAGCCGTGTCCCCGGGAAGGACTGTACGGTCCAGAAGCTGGAGGATAATCCGAACTGGACGATTCCTGAGCCGGAGTGCAGAATTACAGGAGATGTGGAAAATCTTATCGATTATGACCTTCTCCTGACGCCTGAAAAAAATGTCCCATCCCGGAGAGAGCGGACTCTTTTGAAGCATCTGGTTTATAAGTCGCTGCAGTCGCTCTTCCTGCGGGAACAGCTCCTTTTTGCCCTGGTTCTGGAAGAGAATCAAAAAATTGCCCTGATCGTCTTTGGCCCGGGGGGTCAGATCCTTGCCGTGAATCGCCGGGGAGACCGGATCCTGGGGGAGCAGACAGAGGACCTTCTGGCTCTTCCCCTGGGAAACCGCAATTTTATTCCTTTCATCACTTACCTGTCTACCCTGGACGATCAGGTCCGGAATGAGAACCTCTATCTCACCTCCGGCCAGCAGTACGTGATCGACGTACTGAGCATCGATGATGCACTCCTGGGTCCGGTCCGAATGGTGATTCTCAGGGAAATGCTTCCCTTCGATCACGAAGCTCTCAGCGAACACCTGGACAAAATGGGGTTCACCCGCCGGGAGCAGGAAATTTCCTTTTATCTTCTCCGGGGTCTGACCAATGAACAGATTGCCGACATCATCGGAATCTCAGCCCTGACGGTAAAGGATCACCTCTCCCACGCCTACAAGAAGCTGGCCGTCAAGTCCAAGCATCAGTTTATCTGTAATCTCTTAGGAATGAAGCAGCCGGTCCATCAGAACGGAAGCATTTCCGATACAATCGGCAACGGATACGCCTGATAAAAGGTTTCCTGCAAATTCAAGGCCGGGGTGGGTCTTCCGCATTTCCTCCGCCCACCGGACCCTTTCCCCGTGTCCAATCGTGTACTGTGGAATGGCCCGGGGCCAATGCTTCATTCGGACAAAGGACGGATCTCCTGTAATGCCCAGCAGGGGGCGAAGGAAATCCATCGTGGTCGCCATGACCCGGTCGTCCTCCCAGTCCAGGACATCCATATGCATGCTGCCTCCCAGAAACGCGGTCAGGAGCACACGGTCTTCTGGAGCCCTGCCCGGGAACAGGGTGCTGGGGAAGAGGCAGCCCAGAATTGGTTTGTTGTAAAAGGGAGGCACCAGGAATCCAAATCCATCGAGGGGGTGTTTCACCGCATCCCTTGAAAACCCCATTCCCACCACAATGACACCTGCGTAGGGCATCGAGGACAGGGGCTCCGTTTCCCCCAATGGATCCAGGATTCTGGCAGCATCTTTTGCGTCGCCCGTGATGATCACCCGGTCTGCCTGATAGGTGCTTCCATTGTCAGAAATTATGGAGAACCCTTTTCCGTCCGTGTGGATCGACTGGACCGCGCAGCCATGGTGGAGATTGGACCCCAGGTAATTCCCCAGGGCATTGGGCAGGGCCCCCAGGCCTTCCCGGAAGGATAGAAGGCCGCCTGCCGGCTGGGGGCCTTTCCGTTTGGCCAGGGCGCCCCGGATGAGTCCCCCGTATTTTTCTTCCAGCGCATAGATTTTTCGCGTAGCCCAACGGACGGAGAGGCGGGATGCGTCTCCGGCGTAGACGCCGGATACGAAGGGACCCACGGCCCAGGTGAGAAACTCGGGTCCGAGACGCCTCGTCACGAATTCGGCAATGGTCTCTTCCCTTTCCGCCCGGCCGATGAAGGGTTCTGCCAGGAGGCGGAATTTGGCTTTCCAGGAAAAGACGGGCGTCGTGAGAAAACCGATCGGACCCCCCGGAAGAGGGACAAGCCGATCGTTTCTGAAGATAAACCGCTTTCTGGAAGTCTGCCCTGCGATGAGCTTTTCTTCCTCCAGTCCGACTTTTCGGATCAATTCGTCAATAGCGACGTTATTGTTGAGGACGGTATTGGGTCCAAGCTCAAGAAGGTACCCATCTTCCTTGAGGGTTTCGATGCTTCCCCCCGGCCGTTCCGACCGCTCCAGGACGGTAACCTTCTGATTCGCTTCGTGAAGCAGACAGCCGAGGGTCAGACCACTGATGCCCGCCCCGACGATCAGCGAAGAGAGAGGCCTGGATTCTTCATGGTTCACGAGAGGTCGAAATACTCCTTAATCCAGGGTTTGAGAGGCGTACCCAGGTGAATGTACGTCCCTGTATTGATTGCGGGCATCGAGACGAAGGCCTCTTCAAAACCGATCAGGGTCATCTTCTTCAGGTAGGGAAGAAGAGCTGCTGTCAGGGCGTGCGTTGCCGTACGCGGAACGTTGGATGACATGTTGGGCACACAGTAATGAATGATGTTTTCGAACTCGAAGGTTGGGGAGGAAAGCGTGGTTGGACGAGAAGTTTCCGATATGCCCCCGTGATCGATCGACATGTCAATGAGGATACTCTTGGGTCTCATCAGCTTGATCATATCCTGTGTGATCAGGACGGGAGCACGCTCTCCATGGACCGAAGCGGCTCCTATGACCACATCGGCAAAGGTCAGGGCACGTTTGATGTTGTACATGGTGGATGCCGCGGTGATAACCCGGCCATTGAAGGTGTCATAGAGAAATCGCATGGTCTCCGTATTGGTGTCCAGTACCATGACCTGGGCTCCCAGACCGGTGGCGGCTCGAGCGGCAGCACGCCCCGCCACGCCGCCTCCGAGGATGACCACGGAAGCGGAAGGGATTCCGGGGCCGCCGCCGAGAAGGACACCACGACCCCCTTCGGAATCCTGGAGAAGAAACTGGGCGACCGAGGCTGACAGCTGTCCTCCGATTTCACTCATGGCCCAGAGAATGGGAAAATTTCCTGAATGATCTTCGATAATTTCAAGACCCAGACAGGTGATTCGCTTTTCGATAAGTTTTTTGATTACGGCCTGTTTTGCCATGACCAGGATCCAGTAACATGCGACAATCTGCTCATCCTGCATGGCGTCGACTTCTTCTTCTGTCGGTGCAGAGATCTTCAGGACCAGTTGAGATCGACCCAGGGTCTCCTTGAAGTTATAACAGATGGTCGCTCCGGCTTCCCTGTACGCGTCATCGGGAAATCCGCTTCCGTTTCCAGCTCCGGTTTCGACACAGACACTGTGTCCGGCACGAACCATCGCTGCAACCCCCATGGGGGTCAATGCCACCCTGTTTTCATCTTTCTGGCGTTCTTTCAGTATGCCAATATTCATAGTTCCCCCTTCCGGCCAAGGATACCAGATTCATCAAGGATAGAAAAGGTCTGAGTATCTTAAAACAGGGACCATGTGAAAAAATGAATTTGATATAATGGCGCGATGATCGCCGTTATTGCGTTCGGAGGGAATGCCATGCTGCGCCCTGAGGACAAGGGCACGCACCTGGATCAGCTTGCCCGGGCCGAAGAGGCAGCACGACTGCTGGAACCTCTTCTGGCCAAGGGCTACCACCTGGTCGTGGTCCATGGAAATGGTCCGCAGGTGGGAAATATTCTGATCCAGATGGAAGCGGCATCCAATCAGATTCCTCCATCTCCTCTGGATGTATGCGATGCCATGACCGAAGGTTCCATGGGATACCTTCTTGAACTTGCCATCCACAATACCTTCCTGAAGGCCGGACGCTACGTGAGGGTTTCAACAGTCCTGACACCGGTTGCCGTCAGTGGGGACGATCCAGCCTTCCGCCATCCGACCAAGCCTGTCGGTCCCTTCTACACCATGTTCCGGGCTCATCAACTGATGAAGGAAATGGGTTGGCAAATGGTAGAAGATTCCGGAAGGGGGTGGAGGAAGGTGGTTCCCTCTCCAAAGCCCCGGGAAGTCATGAACATGGATGTCATTCGTCAGAGTCTCAAAACCCAGGATGTTATCATTGCCGGGGGAGGGGGCGGGATCCCTGTGATCCTGGAACCTGATGGCTCCTGGAAGGGAACCGAAGCTGTGATTGACAAGGATTACACGGCATCACTCATCGCAAGAGAGCTCTGTGCTGACCTTTTTATTATCCTGACCGGTGTACCCCGTGTCTACGATCACTTTGGAACGCCGCAGGAACGCCCACTGGACAGGATTAACCTTGCCAAGGCACGGACCATGATCGAAGAAGGCCAGTTTCCCCCGGGATCGATGGGTCCCAAGATTCAATCCGCCATCCAGTTTGTCGAAGCCACGGAGCGGGAAGTTCTGATCACTTCCGCCGAAGCCCTGACCGAAGCGATGAAGGGCGAAAGCGGCACCTATATCGTTAAGGAGATCCAACCATGACTCAACACATGATCTGTCTCAGTGACTGGTCCACCGATGAAATCAATCACATCCTCCAGCTTGCCGCCACCGTAAAACAATACCCCGGCCGCTACAGCGGAGCCCTGTCGGGGAAAACCCTGGCCATGCTCTTTGAAAAACCTTCCACGCGGACTCGTATTTCGTTTACGCAGGCCATGGTGCAGACCGGAGGATTTCCCCTCTATCTCTCAGCGTCCGATCTTCAGCTTGGCCGCGGGGAAACCATCGCCGATACGGCGAAAGTCCTGTCGCGGTATGTGCAGGCCATCATGGCCCGGACCTTCGCCCATTCCACAGTTGAGGAACTGGCCCGTTTTGCCACAATTCCTGTGATCAATGGATTAACCGATCAGTATCATCCCTGCCAGGCCCTTGCGGACGCCCAGACCATTCAGGAGCGATTCGGAACTCTCAAGGGTCTGACCCTTGCCTACGTAGGTGATGGAAACAACGTGGCCCATTCTCTCATGATGGTCGGAGCCAAAACCGGCATGAATGTGGTCGTGATTTCCCCGGATAACTTTCAGCCTGACCCTCATGTCGTTCGTATCGCGAAGGAGGCTGCCCAGGAAACCGGAGCCGTAATTTCTGTAACCAGCGATCTCCAGGCCGTTCGAGGAGCCAACGTCGTCTATACGGACACCTGGGTGTCCATGGGACAGGATACCGAGCGGGAAGCCCGTTTAAAGGTGTTCACGCCTTATCAGGTAAACCGCGATGTCATGGCGATGGCCGATCCCAAAGCGATCTTCCTCCACTGCCTGCCCTGCCATAGAGGAGAAGAAGTCTCCGCCGAAGTCATTGACGGTCCGCAGTCCGCCATCTTTGACGAAGCCGAAAACCGTCTTCACGCCCAGAAAGCCGTTTTAGTCCATCTCTTATCCTGATGGCACCGACCCCGTTGCGGGTTGAGTTGCCAGGAAATCCGAAGTCGGACTATAATAGTTTTGGCCCATGAAATCGAGCCGAAAGGGAGGGATTACCCTCATTGAACTCGTAGTTGTTGTTACCGTGATCGCCATTCTGACCATGGTGGCTGTCAGTGCGGTTCTGTATGGACTCAAGGAGGCCCGCCAGAAGGTGAGCATGGGGGAACTTCAGGAAGTCGCCCGGGCTCTCGAACTCTACCAGGTGGACAACGACGGATATCCTCCCCTGGGTGTTCCCCCCGTCGCCATCGCCGCTCTGGAACCCTATCTGGTGCCAGCCTATATCCAGTCTCTACCGGAGCATGATCCATGGGGTCATACCTATATCTATTCCAGGGCAACCCCGATGGAAGGCGCATGGCGTGTGGAACCGGGTGGTGGAAAGTTGAACACCACCTATTTTCTCCTCTGTTCCGGTATGGACGGAGCTGTCGAGAACGATCTCAGCACGCTCTTTCCAGGGATACCCACCGAAGAACCCCTTGACAAATACGATGAGGATATCGTCATCAGTCAGGCTTCCTTTATTCACCTTCCCTGAATGTGGATCCGCTCTCGGCTTTCTTTACTCTTTCTCACACTTTTCCTGATTTATCTGGCCCTTGCCCTGATCTTCATCAGAATTTATCAAAACTATGAAAGCAGTCAGACGGCAGTGTACTTTATCAACATGGCGCGGTATGAGGTGCAGCATTACCTTCGTGATCTGCAGGGAGGCATAAAAAGTGTTGATGTTCTGCTGGAGCACAGGAACCGCATGATCTTTATTGCGAATTCAAGCCATGGCCTCACGGAAGAAACGCGGATAAAACTCTTTTCCTTTGGATCGAGAGATTTGGGTCCCGAAGATCCGGATCTGGTCCTGGACCTGCAAAACTTTCAGAATGACCTCTCCTCAACCCTGATCACCATGGAACACAGGCTCGCTGCGAGCGCAATGGTCTGGCCCACGGCCATGGGTGTGATTCTGATCCTTGTTGTGGGCGGAACTCTGATTGCCATCTACTCCATCAACCAGAGTATTCATATTCCTATTGTACGACTGGCGCAACGAGCGGAAGCCATCGGAAGGGGAAACCTTTCGGAACCTGTGGAAGTGGGTCGGGAGGATGAAATCGGTCTGATGGCGAGAGCCGTGGAGGCCATGAGGCTGGATCTTCTTCGACTGATCAGTGATCTGGACGAAGCGAACCGAAAAATGAAGGACCAGGAAAAGATGGCCTCGCTGGGTGAAATGAGTGCGGCCGTCGCCCATTCCATAAGAAATCCTCTTGCCGCGATCCGTTCTTCCGCACAGCTTGCCGCACGGACGGAACGGTCCGAGGCCCTGGACGACATTATCCGGGAAGTGGATATTCTGAGTGAACGCCTGACGATCCTGCTCCATACGGTTCACCCGGGCTCCGATGTTCCGGAATCCGATCTGGAACAGGTCGTCCGGGCCGTTCTTCCATCCCTTGATCGACTATTCAGTTCCAGGGCCATTCTCTATCAGGTGGATGTTCAATCCGGGCTCAAAGTGGAAATTCCTCCATCCCTGCTTGAATTGAGCCTTATGACTCTCCTGGAAAATGCCAGCGAAGCATCTTCCCCTGGAGGGGTTGTTCGTCTGGCAGCAGGTTTTCAGGATGGATCTGTTCTGATCGAGGTCCACGACAGGGGAAAGGGAATGGATTCGGAAAAACTCAGGCAGCTCTTTGTGCCTTTTACCTCAAGAAAACCCGGTGGGGCCGGAATTGGGCTCTCTCTGACACGAAAGATCATCGAATCCTACGGTGGCTCTATTCGCGTCGAAAGTGAGGTTTCCAGGGGTACATGTGTATGGCTGACCCTTCCGGGAAAGGAATGTCATGCGTGATGTCCTGTTGATTGAGGATGAAGAAGTTCTTGGAAAGAATCTACAGAAATTTCTTGAGATGGAAGGATGGAACCCAACACTGGCTCGAACCGGTAAGGAGGGGATTATCCATTTTTCCGCCTCTCATCCTCAGGTCGTTCTTCTCGACCTGAACCTTCCCGATATCCATGGACTGGATGTTCTGAAAAATATCCGCCGACTCGATGGTTCCATACCCGTATTGATATTGACCGCCTATGGGTCAATTGAAAGCGTCGTTTCAACTATGCGGGAAGGAGCGACGGATTATCTGACCAAACCGATTGATCTGGATACCCTGGCGATGACCCTTGAGCGTGCGGTGGAGTCGTACAGGATGAAAATTCAGCTCTCCTATTACCGTCGCTCCCGGGGCTTTTCCGAGCAGATCGAGGTCATCGGGTCATCACCTGCAAGTCAGGAATTCCGGTCGAATATTCAGAAAATTCTTCAGATCCTTCAACACCAGGGCAGGGACCACAATCTTGTCATCGTCGGGGAGACCGGTTCCGGAAAGACCTTTACGGCAAGATCGATTTTTCATATGAGCCCCAAAAAGGACGGGCCCTTTGTCGAAGCCTACTGTCCTAACCTTCCGGAGGAGGATCCGCTTCTTGAAATCCTGGGGTCCGACGGAGAGCAACCTCTCCTGGGACTTGTGGAAATTGCCGCAGGCGGTGCACTGTTGCTGGATGGGATCGATCACCTTCCTCCTTCAGCCCAGGTCAGACTTCGACCGTTGCTGGAAGAGAGGCGATACCGGAAGCGGGGAGGAGGCAGAGAATTTCAAACGTCCCTCTTTTTTATTTCGACCATCTCTGCAACCTCGCTTGAAAACGAAGATCCGTCCCTGTGGGATCCATCCTTTCGCGAGACAGCTTCACAAATTGTTCTCAGGGTCCCTGCATTGAGGGAAAGATCGGAGGATATCCTCGAATTGATGGATATCTTTTCTTCCCATCTGGCGGTTCGGCACCGGGTCCGGATGAAATCGTTCACATCCTCAGCCCAGACCTATCTGCTCCAGTACCCCTGGCCGGGGAATATTTTAGAATTGAAAAATTTTATCGAGCGGGTTTACATGTTATGTGAGCAGACAGTCCTGGATCGGGATGATTTGAAGTCTCATCTTCCCATGGCCATGGAATCTTTTTCCCTGACGCTTCCCCCGGAGGGTATCAGTGTTCCTCTGATGGAACAGGATCTTATTCGACAGGCTCTTCAAAGGAGCGGGAATCGATTTCGGGAAGCTGCGAGACTGTTGCATCTTACCCCCGGCCAGCTACAGGCAAAAATGAGGTCTTATCAGATGCAGACACCCAGAGAAAGCACCGGAGACATGATCGATGACGAATCGTGAACATCATCTGCAGATTTCCCTACCCGCTTCGGTTCAGCGGACCCTCTTTGGAAGCCATGACCGCCATCTCGTCAAGATGGAAAAAACCTTCCAGGTCAAAATATCCGCCCGGGGAGGAAAGGTCACCCTGCGGGGAAAAGAGGAAAACGTCGCCCTTGTGGGGCGAATTCTCATGGAGCTGAGCGATTTGATGGAGTCGGGTCATCCGCTGAATGGAGCCGATATCGAAAACAGTATCGACATGGCTTCCCATAACCACGGAGCATCCCTCACAGAGTTCTTTTCAGAGGGGGAAGTTCAACCTTCTATCATGCGCTTCGTTCAACCCAGAAGTCCGAAGCAGAAATTGTATCTGGAAGCCATCAAGGACGATGACATGGTCATCGCCATTGGTCCCGCAGGTACCGGAAAAACCTATCTGGCCGTAGGCATGGCGTGTGCGTACCTGATGGAACATAAGGTACGTCGGATTATTCTGACCCGACCTGCTGTCGAAGCCGGGGAAAAGCTGGGATTTCTTCCCGGTGATATCGCGGCCAAGGTCGATCCATTTCTGCGTCCGCTCTACGATGCCCTCTACGATATGCTGGGGTACGACAAAGTCACACAGCTCATCAAAAAGGGTGTCATCGAAATCGCTCCGATTGCCTTCATGAGGGGAAGAACCCTGAATGAAGCCTTTATCATCCTTGATGAAGCACAGAACACGACGACGGAACAGATGAAGATGTTTCTGACCCGGATGGGCTTCTCATCGAAGGTTGTGGTTACGGGCGATATCACGCAGATCGATCTTCCTCCAGGAAAGCGTTCCGGCCTGAAGGAGGCAAAATGGATTCTCGATGGCGTGGATGGTATCATGATCGTAGAAATGGACGAGCGAGATGTGGTGAGACATCCCCTGGTGCAGGAAATTATCACAGCCTATGAGAGGGCGGAAGATTCATGAAGTCAAAGTCCCTCACATGGGCCAGCCTGGAGCGGACCCGTACCATCTGGAAAGGTCTTCTGGAACGGTACTGGGTCTGGGCGATTCTTTTCGCTGCGGCCGTTGTCCTGTTGAATATGCCTTCGCTGGGGATTCGCTGGCAGGATATGCGGGAGGGAGAAGTATCGACGGAGGATATCGTACTTCCCATCGATATCCAGGTAGAAGATGTCGAAGCTACCGAGGCCCGTCTTGAGGAGGCACGAAAATCGGTAAAGCCGGTATTTGACTACAACCCCTTTATGGCATCCTCCATTGTGGATCACATATCCACCTTTTTCTCCCTTAATCGTGCGGAGTTGAGCCGGGGCGCAGAACCGATTCGAGGAGGGGGGGATATCGTTCTGAAGGATGACACCTTTGCCTTCTGTGTGGAAAAGAAATTTTCCCAGGATCTGGAAGAGACGTTAAATGCTCTGATTCCAAAGATCTATCGAAATCCGATCGTTGCCAACAAAATCTTTCTCATGAGCCTTCACTCCACAGGATATGTTGAGCAGACGATTACATCCTCACGGGAAACGGAAACCTTTGACGTCTTCAATCCGAAGGGGTATCCCGAGGAAGTTGAGGAATTTCTCCTGACGGAACTCCAGGCCGTCCGGGGGTACACCCGCAAAGATAAAGGGCTGATGAAACAGCTCCTTCTCGATAATATCCAGCCAAACCTGACCTATAACGCGCTGGAAACGCAGAGGCGAAGGGAAGCTGCGGCATCCCGAATCCATACCATCGTGAGAAACTACCCGGCCGGATCCATCCTGGTCCGTCGAGGTGAGCGGTTTGAGCGCGAAGATCTTCAGGTTCTGGAAGTTTTACGGCAGCAGCAGCGGATGGGAACTCACTGGACTCACCAGATTGGAGTTTTCTTCTATGCTCTGCTCGCCATCATCTTCTTCATCGTCGTGGTCCGGCTCAGAAAGGTCACATTGTACGGTCAGAGCCCGGATATGACCCTGGGTGTCACCTTCATTCTCTCCATTCTTTTTCTCTGCCTTGTCAAGGTGCTTGCGGCCTTTGGTGTCCGGCTTTCCCTCTCGTTCACTTCATTTCCCTTTGATCAGAAAACACTCTATCTTTATGCCATTCCCTTTCCTCTGGGTGCCTTTATCATTCAGCTTTTGAGCGGATACCCTCTGGTTGTGGCTTTTTCTCTTGTTTTTGCCCACTTTGCCTCCATGATCGCGGGAAATTACTCTATCTTTTTCCCCTATGTTCTTGCGGGGTCTCTGGCTGTGGCCATCTCTCTTCAGCGGATACGGACCCGATCGGATGTGACCAAGGCGGGGATTCTTGCCGGCGGGGTGAATGTGATGATCGTCGTGATCCAGGCTCTCACCTCGCAGACCGTCTCCGGTGTGAGCAGTCTCTTTTTCACGATTCTCTTTGCCTTCGGTGGAGGTATCCTCACGGCCATCCTGGTCAGTTTTCTCTCTCCGATCATCGAAACCATCTTTGGAGTCACGACCGATCTGCGCCTCATGGAACTCTCGAATGCCACACACCCCGTCCTGCGACAGCTGGCAATCTCTGCGCCCGGAACCTATATCCATTCCTTCAACATGGCCCTTCTTGCCGAGCGGGCTGCGGAAATAATCGGAGCCAATCCCCTGATCGTCCGGGTGGCCTGTCTCTTTCACGATATCGGAAAGATTAAACAGCCGCAATATTTTATTGAAAATCAGAAGGGTGATAATCCCCATCACCAGCTGCAGCCTGGAATGAGCAGGATGGTTCTCAGGAACCACGTACTCAAGGGTGTCGAGATCGCCAAACAGTACCGGCTGCCCCAGGTGGTTATCGATGCCATCCGCCAGCACCATGGAAAAAAATTGATGACCTATTTTTATGAGGCTGCGAAGGAGCGAGAGCAATCTTCCGTTGAAGATACAGACTATCGATATCCCGGGCCGATACCCCAGACCAAGGAAATGGGAATCCTGCTTCTTGCGGATGCCGTGGAAGCTTCGGCTCGAAGTCTGGATGAACCTTCTCCCGGGAAGTTCCGAAATGTGGTTCAAACGATTATCCAGCGAAGCATAGAAGATGGTCAGCTGGTCGAGTGTCCAATTACGCTGGATGATATGAGGCAGATTACCCAGTCGTTTTCAGAAACCCTGACATCGATGCACCATAACCGCATTGCCTATCCGGGGTATTCTTTTGATGAAGATCAAAAAGAAAAGGAACAGAATGGAAATCACAGTACTGAAGCGAAGACCCTTCAAGACCCCGAATCCCGGTAAGATCCGAGGATGGGTCTTCACTGCATTGAGTCGGATTGGAAAGAAATACAGCGGGGCAGGCTTACTCTTTTGCGGCCCCAGGACCATGGTGGCCTACCAGAAAGCGTATCGAGGAAAGGATGTTGTCACCGATGTTCTCTCTTTTCCCGGTGAAGAAGGATATCTTGGCGACATAGTGGTTTGCGTGGATCAGGTCAGACGTCAGGCAGAAGAATCGAACGTCGAATTTGAAGCGGAACTGCAAGCCATGGTCGTTCATGGTGTTCTGCACTGTGCCGGGTTTGATCACGAAAAGGACAGAGGGGAAATGATGAAGCTGCAGAGGGAGATTCTGAAATCATGAAACCTGCCTGGCTCTATGTTTTTCTGGCTATCTATTCCCTGTTTCATTTTTTTGGACATACTCTGCAGCGTGTCAACCTGTTGAAATGGAAACACCTGTTGGAAAAATACCCGCAAAGGTTCACCGTCGTCGCCCGTCTGGGAGAAAATGTGAACCTTATCAAGGCCGTCATTGATCTTTACCGCTTTGTTTTTTTTGCCGCTGCGATGATCTTTGCCGTCAGTCTTCTAGGTGTTCGGGATGCGGCAATTGGTACAGCAGTCTATTTTCTAATCATTACATTTGTCACCGGTCTTTTTCTGAGGGGAGAAGGTGCAGAGAAAGCCCTTCTCTTTCTCTTTCCCCTCATGAAAATCTTCCTCGTCCCCCTCTTTCCCTTCATATCCGCAGCGAGCCATGACAAAATCGACCTGGATCAGGAGGAGGAGCCGACCGATGAAGAAGTCAGCGCCTATATCACCCTTGGGAAAGATGAGGGATTTATCGAGCCCATGGAAGAGGAGCTGATTCAATCGGTTGTGGCCTTTTCCGATACGCTGGTCCGCGAGGTCATGACGCCAAGGACCGATATGGTCGTAGCCAAAGCGGATGACTCATGGAATGATCTGGTGCGGGCCTTTATGACCTCCCGCCATTCCAGAATTCCTGTCATTGGTGAAAATCTGGACGATGTCCTGGGAGTAGTGCACGTCAAGGATTGTCTGGAAATTGTATATGGAAACCAGATGGATAAGCCGTTACAGACCATTATCCGCAACCCATGGTTTGTGCCCGAGACAAAGAGGCTCTTTGATCTTTTGACTGAGATGCGGGAGTCCCATCAACATATGGCCATCGTCGTGGATGAATATGGGGGCACCGCGGGTCTCGTGACCCTGGAAGATCTCCTTGAGGAGATCGTAGGCGACATCGCCGACGAGCATGAAGATGATGAGAGCGAAGTGGTTGAATTATCCTCGGGAGTGTTCAGCCTGGACGGGAAAGCCCACGTTGACGTTCTGGATGACCTTTTCGATCTTTCGATTGAGGACGCGAGCTACGATACGATCGGCGGACTGCTCGTCACAGTCCTGGGACAGGTTCCGGAACCCGGAGCGGTTCATGTCCATCGAGGTATACGTTTTGAAGTCACCGATTCGGATAACCGTCGAGTCCGAAGGGTGACGGTTTCCCGCGCAAATGGAGGAGTCGGGTCATCTGCTGAACCGTGAGGCTTCCTTTACCCTGATTCAGGTGGAGACACATGACAGTGCGGTTTCTCCAGGGGAGCCCAGAAGATTCCACTTCGACAGCCGATGGTGGACCGTAAGCCGGATTCTGGATCGCTGGTACGAAGGAAGTATTGATCCGGAGCGCCCCTATCTTCTTTATGTGAAGGTCGAAGCGGGTGGAGAGACGTTCCTCCTTCGTTATCTGCCCTATTTTCAGCGCTGGCAGGGATTGCTTCTCCCGAATGAGGGCGGTGTATAATGGACGTTCCATGATCGACCTTCGTTCCGATACTGTAACCCGGCCCACCAGGGCAATGCGCCTTGCCATGATGAACGCAGAGGTGGGGGACGATGTCTATGAAGAAGATCCCACTATTGGCAAGCTGGAATCCTCCGTCGCCGACCTTCTGGGAAAAGAAGCCGCCATCTTTGTTCCCACGGGAAGCATGGGGAATCAGATTGCCGTTCATATCCATGCCTCTTCTGGTGACGAAGTCATCCTTGAAGCGAAGAGCCATATCTATAACTTTGAAATGGGAGCCATGGCGGCCCTTACCGGAGCGGTACCGAGGATTCTCCCGGGGGAGGGCGGTCTTCCCGATCCCGAAGCCGTAAAGAAGGCAATCCTTCCCCCTCTTACCTATCGATCGAAAACGGCATTGATCGCTTTAGAAAACACACACAACCTGCACGGGGGAAGAATCCTGCCACAGAAAGGTGTTTCTGCTGTTCTTCAAGTAGCCCGTGAGAATAATCTTCCCACTCATCTTGATGGAGCACGTCTCTGGCACACCGCAAAAGCACTGAATGTCCCGGAGTCCGATCTGGCGCAGGGATTCGATTCGGTCATGGTGTGCCTGTCCAAGGGATTATGCGCTCCGATTGGCAGCGTACTGTGCGGCTCTCGCACCTTTATTGCAAAGGCGAGACGTGTCCGAAAGATGTTCGGAGGTGGAATGAGACAGGTCGGAATCCTGGGAGCCGCAGGGCTGGAGGCGCTTGCTATGCGCGACCGGCTGGGGGAAGACCATGAGAAAGCGCTGCGCGCGGCCCGTCGCCTGGCTGCTCTCCCGGGAATCAGCCTGGATCTGGATTCTGTGGAAACGAATATCCTGGTCTTTACCCTGGATCACCCCCTGGGGCCCGATGTTTTTCAGCGGAAATCCATCGAGAAAGGTGTCCTTCTTTCACGACTCGGAGATACCTTCCGGCTGGTGACCCACCATGATGTTTCCTTCGAAGAGGTGGAACGGGCGGTTGACATTCTGGAGGAGATATTGAGATAATGTCTCGAATGGAACACGCGCATCGTGAGGCACTTCAGAATGTTCTGATAGAATCCACAACGGGCTCTTTCCGGGTGAAGGTGTCAGGGGAGAGCATGGTTCCGTCCCTTCGGGATGGGGATAATGTTCTGGTTCGAAAGTCCTGGCTCTATCTTCCGGGAGATATTCTGGCCTTTCTCCAGGGGGATCAGATCATTCTCCACAGGCTCCTTGGATGGAATTTTATCTCCGGGCACTGGTCATGGATTGCCAAGGGAGACAACCGATCCGCACTGGATCGACCCTTTCGTAGAGCATCCGTTGTGGGCAAGGTAGTTCAAATTGAGCGGGACCAGCATACCTGGAAGGAATCGGGTATTGCACGGTTGGGCCACTGGCTTGCAAGCCTTCGTCACTATGTCTCTTCCCGGATTTAACGCTTGCCTCATCGATCGGCCGGGCATTCCGTCCGATCTCTGGAGTTCATCAAGTCAGCCTGCGGGAGATGAGACCTTTGAGCTCCAGGTCTACGATCTTACCTTTCGGTTACGGGGTATCCCTTCGGAGGTACTTCCCCATCTGGATCGTCTCCGCATGGGGCCCAGTGAGATTCCTTCACGCCGATATCTGGATATTGATGCGATCCAAAGCCCTCATCCGCAGTTCAACAGCCCGGAGCTGACCGGACTGACCTATACGATCAACTTTGATGTCGGCGAGGATGCAATCACCTTTTTCGGCTATTACTTTGCCGCCAGGTTCTTCCTGAATGCGAAAACGTTTCAGCTCTTTCTTGCTCCGTCGGACCCGGAAACCCTGGCCCGGGATGTGGAAAACTTTCTCCGAGTGTCCACAAGCCTCTACCTGCAGTTTGAACAGGTGTTCCTCTTTCACTCTTCCGCCGTATGCACGGGGGACCACACCTTTGGCTTTTTCGGACCCCACGCCGCGGGCAAGTCGACGATCGCCCTCCTGGCCCCGGAAGGGACCCTGGTCCTTGGCGATGACCTGAACGCCCTTGTCGTGAAATCAGCTAGAGTACATATCATTTCCGTACCGTTCCCGTCTGAGGTGACAACCCTTCGGCCGATCGTGGATCGGCCGGTTACCGCACTCTTCCGGCTGGTTCAGAGTCCGGAATTTGGTTTCAAAGCTCTGTCTCACTCCCGGAAGTTCGCGGCCCTGATCGGTTCGATGCCCGTTTTGAACAAGATGCCGGATTGTATGCCCCTCCTGAAAGCATCGATCGAGACCCTCATCGATACCGTTCCTATCTGTGAGCTTCACTTTTCCAAGCGAAAGGAGATCTATCCATGGATCGAGGCAAACCTGCACTCCATGCCCAGGTAAGATATACCACAGTCAAAGATGAAGGTATTCTCATTGCCCAGGACGAAGGCGAAGTCCATATCGTCTCCGAAGTGGCGGCCTTCCTTCTTCCTCTTCTCGACGGCTCCCTGACGGTCGAGTCCCTGATTGAAAAGGTCGTAGACGCTTACGAAGTGGATGGCGGAACCGCCCGGAATGACGTGACCGCCTTTTTGGATGCCCTCGAGACAAAGAACCTGCTGACCTATGTCCCGTAGCCTCAACGAAGTTGTCTCCAGGGCCTGGGAGAATCACGTCCTCCTGAGCCTGATGCTGGAGCTTACCTACGCGTGCGAACTCAAATGCCAGTTCTGCTACAACGACCGAAAACGACGGGGCCGGATTCTTACCTTCGGCAAATATGAGGAAATCCTGAAGGATGCCCGTGACCTCGGATGCCTCTACCTGACGCTCACGGGGGGCGAGCCCACCCTCAGCAAGGACTTTTTCCGGATCGGGGCCCTGGCAAAGGTACTTCGATATGCCGTAAGGATCAAGACCCATGGATCGTTCATGGATTCGTCCCTCATTGAGCGGATAAAGAAGGAAGTCGATCCCGTGGGTCTGGATGTTTCCATACACGGAGACAATGCTGAAACTCACGATGAACTCACTCAAATTCCGGGTTCTTTCAACCGGCTTCTCCGCCATCTCCAGCTTTTCAGCGAGAGCGGTCTGAGTGTCACCCTGCGGTGCCCGATTACCCGCCTGAACCAGGATCAGATCGAGGGGATCCTGGAGATCGGGGACCGCCACGGCATGCGGGTGAAGTTCAGTCCGGAGATCACCTATCGGGACGACGGAGATCGATCACCCAGAAACCTGGCACCGGATAGAGAAAGCGTTAACCGCTACTATCAAATTATGCGACAGAGGGCTTCACGTGGCATCGAGTTTGTTGATGAAGAGTCGACCGATGAGAACCGGGAAAACCTGACGACCCGTTATAACTGCGGCGCGGGAACGGGAAGCCTGACGATCGACCCTTACGGGGAGGTTCTGCCCTGTGTGGCATGGCGGAGGGGGCTGGGAAATATCCGGGAAACCTCCTTGAGGGAGATCTGGGCCAGCTCGCTGGAACTGGCCCGGGTCCGAAGGGACAATGAAGCCGCCCGAAAGTTTCACGTGGATCATCAAGATAAGATCGGGGGTATCGTTTACTGCCCTGGGAGGGCAGAGCAGGAAAGCGGAAGCCCCTTGACTTTATATGAGGATGCCGTTACAATGTCCGTTGCCGTGCGAGCGGCGAACCCGTCAGAGGAGGAAGTGTCATGAAAAAGAAAGACTATGTGAAGCCTGAGATTATCCATACAGAACCCATCGAGGGAATCGCGGGTGCCTGTGGTGGTGGAAAAGCCCATTCCGGCACCTGCCAGGCTGGCCCGATCGCATCCTGACCTGAATGCCGCGTGGGGGAAGAGATGATTCCCCGGATGATCCGTCTCTCGATGACCTGCTACCGGAGATTTACAGGTTCGCCCTCTACCTCACCGGTGATCCCCACGACGCAGAGGATGTAACCCAGAACGTCTGCTTCAAATTTCTCAAGTACCGAAAATCCTACGACCCCCGAAAAGGGGGTCTTAAAGTTTATCTTCAGCGCCTGACCGTCAATGAATCCAACACCCTCTTTTCGCGAAAGAAGAAGAAAATTCCAGAGGATTACCCTGTGTGGGAGTCCGAACCGGAATCCCGCATCAATGAGCGTATGGAGGAACGAAACACCGCAGCCGTGATTCTCTCTCTCCTGGTGGACCTCACCGAGAGGGAGCGGGAAGTGTTCGTCATGCGGGAGGTCATGGATATGGACTACCCGTTAATTGCGGAAGTCCTGCAGGTATCTCCCGTAACTGTGCGAAGGTTTTACAGCCTGGCCCGGCAGAAGCTGAAAGAGTTACTTCTGACCCGGTTTCCCGAATACCGGCATTTGATGAACGAGTAGCCTGACGCTCAGTGACCGGCGTGGGCATCCTCCTTCAGATAGGAAGCCCGAAAGCTCTTCAGCAGATTCTTCAGGTCCGCCACGGGATCGGGATCTGTCGTCTGCTTGGCCTTCATGGCGGCCACGATGATTTTGTGCAGTAGGGAGAGCTGGTCCTGGTAGATTTTGACGGCGGCAGGATCCTCGGTTGCGGGAACCTTGATCCGCTGGGCCAGGAAGTACTCGGCCGCCGTATCCTGAATCTTTTGGGCGTGATCTTCCTTGGTCTGAACCCAGCGGACAATCTGGTTGTAGTTGGGAGATTCGGCCTTGCTCAGATCGCTGATCTGCATCATGGCTTTTTCAATCGTGGCAATGTCTTCTGCCATGAGATCCAGGCGAAGTGCATCGCCGTAGATCCCGCAGGGTACCTGGCAGTGAGCCATGCCTGCTGCGGGAAGAAAAACCAATATCCATGCTGCAGTGATAAGAAGTACTTTTGATTGAATTGACATAAAACCTCCTGAGATAAAAGATGGGGGGTGATGTGAGGGAGAGATTAGAAAAAATCACTCTCGATATAAATTTCATCTCCTTCAACTGAGACAGTAAACGATTCAATGGGTGAAACGGCGGGAAGGGAGAGAGCGTTTCCCGTTCGGATATCGAATCGTGCGCCGTGGTAGGGGCATTCCACCTCGGTACCTTCCATAATCCCGTCTGCGAGGGATGCATCGGCATGGGAACAGGTATCGGAAACGGCATAGAAGGTTCCCTCGATGTTGGCTATTAAAACGGGTTCTCCATCAACCTGGAACCGGTGCTTGGAACCGGGAGGAACGTCCGTAATACTGCATACCTTATGTTTCATCGATCGACCCTCCTTCCTGTCCCAGGTGTTTCACCAACGCCATCTTAAGAATCTTATACGCCAGGAGAGCGCACTTCAATCGTACCGGACCGAGGGGTATCCCGAGAATCCCCAGCATCTCCTCTTTAGACATCGCAAGGATTTCTCGGGCCGGACGGTTCATGATCTCAGCACAGAGCATATCCGCCGCCGCCTGAGAGATGGCACATCCATGGCCGTGAAAGGTACACGCGCGGATCAGGCCCTCGGAATCAATTTCCAGGTCAAGCGTAAGGTCGTCTCCACAAAGAGGATTGGCATCGTGCTGACGAACCGTGGGACAGGTAAGCTCCCCCTTGTGCCGGGGGTGCTGATAGTGGTCCATAATTGTCTCACGATAGAGGGGATCCATCAGGCCGCTCCAAGAAAGAGACGTCGAACGTTCTTCAATCCTTCTTCCAATCGTTCGAGATCTTCAATGGTGTTATAGCAGCCCATGCTGATTCGAGCGGTTGCCTGGATGCCCAGGTGATCGTGAAGGGGCTGGGCGCAATGGTGTCCGGCCCGTATGCAGATGCCATCGTGCCCGAGAGCTCCTGCGATATCGTGGGGATGTACCCCCTCAAGAGTGAACGCAAGGACACCGGTTCGATTGTCCGGCCCGGGGCCGTAAAGAGTAATTCCGGGCAGGGGGGAAAGGCGGTTCCATGCATTTTGAATCAGACGATGTTCATGAGATCGAATCTCTTGTAGTCCGATGGTTGTAACATAATCAAGGGCGGAGGCCAATCCGACTGCCTGGGCGATAGGAGGAGTTCCGGCTTCAAATTTATAAGGGGGAGAGGCGAATGTGGTTCGATCGACATGGACCTCGGCAATCATCTCTCCTCCAAAGAGAAAGGGAGGGAGATCCTCCAGAAGATCGTGTCGACCATAGAGGACACCAATGCCTGTGGGACCATAGATCTTGTGGCCGGAAAAGGCAAAGAAGTCGACTTCCAGGTCGCGGACATTCACCTCCATATGGGCAATCGCCTGGGCTCCGTCCACGACCAGAAGGGCTCCGTGTTCATGAACCAGCCTTGCCAGGTCCCGTATGGGCATTGTCGATCCCAGGACATTGGAAACCATTGTACAGGCCAGGACTTTGGCTCCCTTGACCAGGGCCTGTTCGACCTGCTTCAAAGGGAGTGTGCCGTTTTGGTCAACGGAGAGCACCGTGAATGGGTTTCCATTCTGCAGGGCCAGCTGCTGCCACGGTACGAAGTTGGAATGGTGCTCCGCCACGGTAACGGCAACGCCGTCTCCCGGTTGCAGATGGTGACGGATAAGGCTCGATGCGACAAGGTTCAGAGCTTCAGTTGTGGATCGAACAAAGATGGTTTCCTCCGGATTCGCACCCAGAAATGCAGCGGCCGTCGATCGAGCCGCTTCATATCGCTCCGTCGCAGCTTCAGAGAGCGGGTACACACCCCGATGAACGTTCGCATAGGTTGTTTCGTAGAATTCACGCTCAGCATCAAGGACGACGAAGGGTTTCTGAGTGGAGGCTCCACTGTCGAGATAAACCAGGGAAGAGTCTCGGAATGCGGGAAAGTCTTCACGCCACATTCGAATCTCCTTTGTAGTTTCCCCGCGCCAGGACGGGAGCAAGAAATCCTTCCACCAGGAACTCCTCGGCCTGCTGGCGGGTCAATCCGCGGGACTGAAGATAGAACAATGCGGCTTCATCAACACTCCCTACCGTGGCACCATGGCCGGCTTTCACGTCATCGGTGTCGATCATGAGTTTCGGAATGGAATCGGCGCGGCTGCGTTCGGAAAGAAGCAGATGCCGGGATGTAAAGTACGTATCTGAACCGGGGCTCGTACGGGGAATGGAGGTTAAACCGTGGTGAAGACTGTACCCTCGTTCGTAGACCACGCCACGACCCTCAATCCTTGAACGACAGGATGGGCTGGTGTGATCTGCTCCAAGAAGTGCATCGACGTGACCACGTCCCCGTACCACGTCAATGAAGAGAGTATCCAAATCCGCATGGTCTCCCGCAAGGGTGGATGTCTCTTCATATTTGAAGAGTTGATGAGTTTCGAGAAATGTGGTCAGTTTCAGCGATGCACCGGAATTCAGACGATTGTGCGCTACTGAAAACGCAGTTCCTGAGGGAGTCCACTGTCGGCGGAATGTGAGGGAAGAGTCCGATCCGAGATGAAGGAAGGAAGCTGCAAGAAGTTGGCCGTTTTCTCCCCCGCTCAGTGACTCACTCAGAACCACACGGCTGCCCTCACCGATCAGCACAACGCATCGCATGGCATGGTATTGCCCGGATGGGACCGAAAGAGAGATCTCCACAGGTTTCTCCGGCGATAATCCAGATTCAACGATCAGGACGTATCCAATCCTCGCTTCCGCATGAATCAGGGCGGAGAGCCCGGATTCCGAAAGTCTGTCTGATGGGATACCGGTGCTTCGGCCGGAGAGGAACTTCAGGCCTTCCTTGAGAGGCAGTACGTGAATGCCGGAAACTTCCGCCCCGGTTGCATGGAATGTGAATTCGCGGGACAGCTCCTCCGGATGCGGAAGGGTGAATCGATCCGGCCGGGTTCTACGCCACAGTTCATTGGCAGGATGGGGAAGTTGATATGTCATCAGCCTACGCTCCCTTCCATCTGTAACTGGATCAGCCGGTTCATTTCAACGGCATATTCCATCGGAAGTTCCCGCACGATCGATTCCACAAATCCCGATACAATCATGGCCCGGGCCTCTTCTTCGGGAATTCCCCGGGAAGCCAGGTAAAAGAGCTGGTCTTCCGACACTTTGCTGACACTGGCTTCATGCTCCACATAGGATGTAGAATTGCCGACCTCCATATAGGGAAAGGTGTCCGAAGAACTGCTCGGGTCCAGGATCAGGGCGTCACATTGGACATTAACCCGTGAACCTGATGCTTCCGGATGGATCTTGACGAGCCCCCGATAAGAGGAGCGACCTCCATGAAGACTTACCGATTTTGAGGTGATGGTGGATGTCGTATCCGGGGCCACGTGGGTCACTTTGGCTCCGGCATCCTGATGCTGGTTCTTTCCGGCCATGGCCAG
Organism: Thermoanaerobaculia bacterium; assembly: GCA_035593605.1. Classification (NCBI taxonomy): domain Bacteria; kingdom Pseudomonadati; phylum Acidobacteriota; class Thermoanaerobaculia; species Thermoanaerobaculia bacterium. Next base: position 33,459 of record DAOSWS010000025.1, read on the forward strand.
AGAGAGGATGTCCGCTCTGGATCCGCGGCCTTTGAGAATTACAGCAGGATACTTCATGGTTGTTTTACTTCCCAGGTTGCCGTCCACCCAGATCATGGTCGCATCCTCCTCGGCCACGGCACGCTTGGTGACAAGGTTATAGACATTGGAGGACCAGTTCTGGATTGTGGTGTACTGAACACGTGCACCCTTTTGAACGATGATTTCGACCACGGCAGAGTGAAGAGAATCTCGAGAGTAGATCGGAGCCGTGCACCCCTCCACATAGTGGACACTGGATCCCTCACCGGCAATGATCAAGGTCCGTTCAAACTGTCCCATGGCCTCGGCATTGATTCTGAAATAGGCCTGCAGGGGCACGTCGATGTGAACACCCGCCGGAACATAGATAAAAGATCCTCCGCTCCAGACCGCTGAATTCAGGGCGGCGAATTTATTGTCTTCGGGTGGAATGACCGACCCGAAGTATTTCCGGAACAGGTCCGGGTGTTCGCGAAGGGCTGAATCGGTATCCAGAAAGATAACGCCCTGCTCTTCCCACGACGCCTTCAGGTTATGGTACACAACTTCGGATTCGTACTGGGCTCCGACGCCTGCGAGAAATTTTTTTTCAGCTTCCGGAATGCCCAGCCGGTCAAAGGTTTCTTTGATTTCCTCGGGAACTTCTTCCCAGGTATGCTTTTGCCCGGATGGCTTGATGTAATAGTGGATTGCATCAAACTCGATCGAGGAGAGGTCGGCTCCCCACGTGGGCATAGGCTTGGAATGAAAAATGTCAAGAGCCCGAAGTCTGAAATTGAGCATCCACTCGGGTTCGGCTTTTCTCTTTGATATTTCGATGACGGTGTCGCGGGTGAGTCCGGGACGGGATTTAAACTCATATCGTTCCGGAACGTGAAATCCGTATTTGTATTCGTCGGTTACGAGAAGATCATCGCGTGTCGTCATGAGGCCGCCTCGATCTCCGCATAGCCCCCCTGCTCCAGGGTTTCGACCAGATCCTCTCCTCCAGAACGGACAATTCGTCCTTCCTTCATGATATGGACACGATCGGGCCGGATCAGGGAGAGGATTCTCTGATAATGAGTAATGATCAGGAAAGACCGAGCATCGTCTCTGAGGGAGTTTACGACGGTGGAAACACTTTTCAGGGCATCAATATCCAGTCCGGAATCGATCTCATCCAAGATCACGACACGGGGACGAAGCATTCCAAGCTGCAGGATTTCTGCCTTCTTTTTCTCTCCTCCGGAGAATCCCTCATTGGTCTCCCGAGAAATCATGTCCGCAGGAATGGCCGCAAGGTCTCGAAGTGCGTGAATATTCTGGAAAAGTGATTTTGAAGTCGGATAGGCATCCGGTCCCAGCACACAACCGGTGGACTTCTTGATGAGGCTCAGGAGTGAAATTCCGGGAAGAGAAACGGGATGCTGAAAACTTAAAAACAGGCCAAGCCGGGCGCGCTCGTCCGTGGAAAGCTCAAGAATGCTGGATCCGTGGAAGAGGATATCGCCTCCCTCAAATTCGTAAGCTGGATTGCCCATGATGACATTGGCCAGCGTACTCTTTCCGGATCCGTTCGGTCCCATGATTGCGTGAACTTCACCGGGAGGAAGTTCGAGATCGACACCCTTCAAAATGGATTTTCCTTCGATGCCGGCCTTTACGCCGGAAAGGGATAATAGCTGAATCATGAATGTCCTCCTAGATCATATAAAGTTGTTCGGGAAAGGCTGTTTACCATCTGCTCTTTCAGGTCTGACCAGTAGATATGGGCATCGCAGTCCTGAACATGGTCACAAACGTGAGAACGCTCTGCACAGCTGACGAGGTTGAGCGGTCCCTCAAAGATCTGGACGATATCCCACAGAGTGATGCCCCGGGTTTCTTTTCTCAGGGTCACACCTCCCCCGGCTCCCTTTGTGGTTTTCACGATCTCGTTCCTCGCGAGCTGATGCACGATGTTGGCCAGAAAACGACGGGATATGTTCAGCGATTCTGATGCCTCACGAACGTTCCACTGGCGGTCGGGTTGCCGCGCAAGGTTTGTAAGGAAGAGAAGAGCGTAGTCGGTTGCCTTCGACAGTTGCAGCATAAATCATTCTCCTTCTACAATATCTGTAATACCATAAACATAATGATATTATATTCTATTCCCTGAAACATAGATCCATTTCCTGCCCGCATCGAGGGTGCATTTCAGTCTGATGAAAAGGATTTCGAAAACTGGAAAAATTAGAAGGCTATGGTTATTTTAATAGTGGAGAAGCAGGTCACACCCAAAAAATGTTATCGAATTTTTGCAAGAATGACGGAAATATTGTCCGAACCGTCCCGTTCATTGGCACTATGGACCAGGGACTCAGCAAAGGATTCAAGGTCGTTGTGGTTTTCATTCAGGAGGTCTTCAATTTCTTCGTCACTGAATCCCTGATGAAATCCGTCCGTACAGAGAAGAAAGAGATCACCGGAAGCGACACTGCCTTCAAAAAGATCGGCTTCAATGGTGGGCTGACCGCCGATGGAACGGGTCAGGATATGACGCAACTTTGAATGCCGTGAATCTTCCTTTGACAGAAGGCCCATCTGAACCTGGAGCTGAACAAACGAATGGTCGTCGGTAATCTGAATCAATTCTCCCTGGCGAAGGAGGTAGGTGCGCGAATCTCCTACGTTGACAACGTGATACCCACGATTGGAAAGGAGAAGGCAGGTTATTGTCGAACCCATTCCCTGCCTGGCTGTGCTTTCCTGACTGTCTCTGTAAATGATATCGTTTGACCGTTCGATCAATGCCATGAGACGCTTCCCGGGGTCGAGATCCTCGAACTCATCGAGACCTTTGGTGAAGATGTCCACGATAAGATTGGAGGCAACCTCTCCCGCCTGGTGTCCGCCCATCCCATCTGCAACGAGGGCAAAGGCATGGTCGGCGTCATAAATGAGACTGTCTTCGTTATGTCCTCGTTTTTTGCCGACATCGGTGTGACCGGCGAAGGTTACGTCGTAGGGTAGTCCCATGGAGCATAGCATACATAAAATCGATGTGGATTGCAAAGTGAAATGAATCTGCTACTCTAAGGGTGTGAGACTGGTCACGACTCATCGGAATGCCGATTTTGATGCCTTCGGGGCCATGGTGGGACTCCGTCTTCTTGATCCTGCCGTGGTTTTTCATTTCCCGGGAGGGCAGGAAGTGGCTCTTCGGTCCTTCTTAAAGGCCGGTCTTTATTCGTATCCGGAGATAAAAACAGGAAACCTTCAAACGGCTGAACTGGAAAAGGTCTACCTTGTCGACACCGTTGAATATGCCGGTCTGGAAGGTGTCTTTGAGCGCATTCTCCAGGAGAGGGTTCCCCTGACCATCATCGATCATCACGATGAGCCCGGATCCTGGCTTGAGGACCATCCCCACGAGAGAATCTACCGTCGGCGCGGAAGTACATGCACGATCCTGACGGAACTTCTCGCTGAACAGAACATGGCCATCCCTTCCCTCGAGGCGACGCTCCTCCTGATGGGGATTCATGAGGACACGGGTCATATGCTCTTTCCGGAAACAACACCGGAGGATGTTCGGGCGGTGGATCTGCTTCTTCAATCCGGAGCCGATCTTTCCCTTGTGAAACGCTTTGCCCATCGGGAGCTGACCCCCCATCAGCTTCGCCTGCTCAACGGACTGGCCTCGAATGCGAGGACCTACACCATGCGGGGGCATCGGGTGACGCTGGCATCCCTGAACCTCGAGGCCTTTGAGGAAGATCTGGCCTATGTGGTTCACAAGTATGTCGATCTTTTTCAGGAGTCGGTTTTCATCGGCCTCTTTAACGAAGGGGGAAAGATTTTCCTGATCGGCCGGTCCCGCCACCCGGATGTGGACATTTCCGCCATCCTTTCATCCTTCTCCGGGGGGGGGCATGGTGCGGCTGCCGCGGGTGTGGTTCGAGGAAGGACCATCGTTGAAGTGCGGGAAGATCTGCTTCGTGTCCTGCAGGAATCTCTCCCGCCAAGACTCACAGCCCGGAGCGCCATGTCTCCGCATATTTACGGAATAAGGAAGGAACAGCAGGTTCAGGAGGCGCTGAACCGGCTGAATGAACTCAGGATCAACGCCATGCCGGTTTTTGAAGAAGAGGAGATCTGCGGTTCTGTAACCCGACAGCTTGTGGATGCCGCCATTCATCACGGTCTGGGCGGGGTCCCTGTGGATGAGATCATGCTGGGGAACCCTCCTGTGGTTTCACCGGATGAGCTTCTGGAAGACGTTGCAGAAACGATGAGGCGAAGCGGAATTCGATTTGTCGTAGTGCGGGAAGATGGAACTTATCAAGGTCTTGTTACCCGCATGGATGTCTATCGACATCTTCTTCCCGTGGCGCCGGATATTCTCCGCCATCTTGAAGACCGGTTTGCCCGGCTGGCTCCCAACCGTAGCTCTGTAATCCGGATCCTGGATCGTCAGCTTCGTCCGGAGGCGCTGGATCTCCTGAAAGTCATCGGGCAGACGGCGGAAGAGATGTCCATGAAAGCGTACCTTGTGGGCGGTGTCGTCCGGGATCTGCTGCTGGGAATTGAAGATGAAGATGTGGACATCGTTGTGGAAGGCGACGGAATCGCGTTTTCCGGAGTCCTGGCCAAACGTCTGGGTGCCCGGGTCCACACCCACGATACATTTCTGACCGCAAAAATCATGCTCGACACGGGCCGAACCATCGATATCGCCACGGCGCGTTCGGAATACTACCGGGCGCCGGCAGCCCTTCCGGATGTTCAGGCGAGCGTCCTGAGGCAGGACCTCTACCGCCGCGATTTCACCATCAATACCCTCACCCTGGCTCTCAACCCGGAAGATTTCGGTCATCTCATCGACTTTTTTGGCGGATATCAGGATCTGAAGAGTCAACACATCCGAATTCTTCACAGTCTCAGCTTTATCGAGGACCCGACGCGATGTTTCAGGGCGGTACAGCTCTGTGTCCGCCTGGGCTTCAAGCTCGCCTCGGACACGGAAAAGCTCATACTCCTTGCCGCGCAGAGAGATATTTTTGACCAGCTCAGCGGGAACCGCCTGTGGGAAGAGCTGAGGGAGATCTTTCTCCTTCCCGGAGTTGATCGGGCCATGGATATGATGGAACGGCTGAACCTTGTCAAGGTGATTCACCCGGACGCACAGGTCGGGAAACATTTCCGGCAGAAACTGGCAGGAGTTCGGGAAGTTCTATCCTGGTCCGCCATTGAAAAGCTGGACCCGCCTTCTCCGGAAATTCTTATCCTCTTCATTCTGCTGGAAAATGTGAAGGAATGGCATCTTGCACGTGTGGCCGCACGGCTGGACCTTCGAGGCCGGATGGCCGGGGTGATCGCAGATCATCGGCGGATTTCCCGGCAGCTGGAGGATGCATTGACGGGATCACTCTCCCCATCCGGTATCTATATCCTCATGGAACATGTTGATGATTATTACATCTACCATACGATGGCCGGGACCGGGCACGGGGAGGTTCGAGAGCGTATTCGCACCTTTCTTACCACCCTGAGGAAGGTTTCTCTTTCCATTCGGGGTCGCGATCTTATCGAGCTGGGGTTGTCGCCAGGTCCCATGGTTGGACGGGTACTCAGGGAAACCCTGCTGGCCAAGCTGGACGGACATTTAAAAACCCGGGAGGAAGAATGTGATTACGCTCTTCGCCTTGCTCGCGTTTAGTATCTCTCCGATGACTGCACCGACGCCTCTCCTTGAATACCAGAAGGCCAATGAGATCGCTTCCGAGCGGATCACGCTCTTTTCCGATGGAATCCTCGTACTGCTCCAGAAGGGCCCGGGAGAACAGGAGTCTCAGCTCCAGAGACAGCTCTCTCCGGAGGAACAAAAGGTCTATCTTCAGGTGCTAAATGAAATTGCCTGGAATGAGCTCAACCAGAAGATGGGGCAGGTCCATGGCGGAGATCTCACGGAACGGTTTTCGATTCGATATCAGCAGGGCAGTGCGAACTGGACAGTGACCGGCACGATGATGGACACCTTTCCCCTCCCCATGAACAGGCTGTTTGCCCTGATCGACGATCTTCGCGATCTCCTCATGACGCGGACCACCGATGTTCATCCTCTGATCTCCCGGCCTCCGGTCCCGGGTGACCGCCTGGTGGACTATCTCGGGAGAACCTTTGTTCTCCGATCGATACGCCCTGAAGATGGCGTGTACGTTCTTCAGGGAGAGAAGGAACCCTTCACGCTGGAGGTGACCCTGGAGCAGCTCCCATCGGTCATGAAAGATTATGCGGATTCTGGGCGGGACGCTTCGAGGTAGAACCATTCACCTGCCCCGGAAGACGGAGGTGCGTCCAACCACAGGGAGGGCGCGGGAAGGCTTTTTTTCCCATATCCAGAACGAGCTTCCCGGAGCCTCCTTTCTGGATGTCTTTGCCGGAAGCGGGTTGATGGGCATCGAGGCTCTGAGCCGGGGAGCCCGATCGGTTACCTTTATTGAAAGAGATGGTAACGTTCTGCAAGCTCTTCAAGGCAACCTTGCCGCTCTTCATCTGACAGCTGAGATCGTGAGTGGGGACGCCATGAAGATCCTGCCTCAGCTTCATGACAGGGGGAAATGCTTCACCATTGCCTATGCAGATCCTCCGTACGGATTTACCCGGTACGATGAACTCTACGATCTTCTTGTCAGCCTTGTTCCGGAGGGGGAGATTGCCATCGAAGCGGTAAAACCCCATCCACTATCCGTTGCCGGGGATCGTATCCTTACCTATGGGCAAACCATCATCGCCTGTTTCTACCGGCCAACCTGATGGACGGATCCTCCATTGGCCGGGATGGCTGTAAGATTTGGACCCTATCTGAGATAATGGGTTTCCAGGAGAGATCGATATGAATGAAACCGTTGTGGATGTTCAGAAGCGAGTCTTGAGTGACAATGACCGAATAGCTGAGGAGCTCCGGCAAAGTTTTTCTGACCGCGGTATTCTGGTCGCAAACCTGATCTCGTCACCCGGATCGGGAAAAACGACGCTTCTTGAATCTTCCATTCCCTCCCTGGTTCAACGATGCCGGGTGGCCGTTCTGGAAGGTGACATTGAAACGGAAAGGGATGCGGATCGATTGCGGAGCATGGGTGTGCCCGCCTATCAGATCCTCACGGGAGGAGCCTGTCACCTTGATGCCCGCCAGATTGCCCGTGCCCTTTCGGATGCCGATCTGGGACAACCCGATCTTCTCTTCATTGAGAATGTTGGAAATCTCATCTGCCCGACCTCCTATGACCTGGGGGAAGATTTTAAAGTAGCGCTTCTATCGGTGACGGAGGGAGATGATAAGCCCTTCAAGTATCCGGCGATCTTTTCGGCCGCCAACGTTACCGTCATTACGAAAAGTGATCTCTTAGCCCATGTCCGCTTTGATCTTGAGGCGGTGAAGAGGCAGATCCGGACATTGCGGCCCGATGGATCGATCTTTCTCACATCCTCCACGGGGGGGATCGGGATCGATTCATGGGTGGACTATCTTCTCCAGTGCCTGGAGACCAAGAGGACCGGATCCTGAATCGGAGCCGGGTCCGAAAGAGACTGACCTGCACAGGGCTGGTGCAGGGAGTCGGCTTCCGGCCGCTCGTACACCGTCTCGCGATCGAACGGGGACTTACCGGATCGGTATGGAACGATCCGGATGGAGCCGCGATCGAGATTGAAGGCTCAGAGGAACAAGTCCGCTCCTTTCTCGACGCACTGCCGGTGAGCCTTCCGGCCCTGGCCCGATTGGATCATCTGGAAATCCGGAACCTTCCTCCGAAAGGGGGCGCGGGATTTCGTGTGGATATGTCTCGAGTCGGTCAGAGGAAACGCGCTCTTCTTCCTCCCGATGCGGCCCTCTGTCCTGCATGCGATACGGAGATGTCGGATCCGGAAGACCGCCGGTACCGGTATCCCTTTACAACATGCACGGAATGCGGACCACGTTACACCCTGGTCCATGCCCTGCCCTACGACCGGTCCCGCACCTCCATGGCCTGTTTCCCCCTCTGCGAAGCCTGCGAGATGGAATATTCGACGGTCTCGGACAGGAGGTTTCATGCCGAGCCGATTGCATGTCCGGTCTGCGGACCCCGGTTGTGGCTGGTCGATTCCGGGGGCGGCCTGATCACCCGGGAGCACGTTGTAGATCGCGCGCGAAAGATGCTTGCAGAGGGATCCATCCTTGCAGTGAAAGGTCTCGGAGGATTTCAGCTCGCCTGCCGGGCTGACCGGAATCAGCCGGTCCGCAGACTCCGAACACTGAAAAACCGTTTAACCCGCCCCTTTGCACTTATGGGTCGCAGCATCGATGTCCTTAAAACGCTGGTCTCGCTATCCAACGAGGGAGAAACCCTGCTTCGATCCCCGCGGTCCCCCATCCTTCTTGCGCCGGTGCGGTCGGGCAGTTCTGTCGTTTCCGAGATCGCCCCGGGCCTCAAGGATCTGGGTGTGATGATCCCGACGACGCCGCTTCATCGGGAGCTCTTTCGGGATGCACCCTACGAAGTGCTGGTCATGACCTCGGGAAACCTGTCCGAGGAACCGATCTGTCGTGGAAACCGGGAGGCTATTGACAGGCTGGGACCCCTTTCCGACGCACTCCTTCTTCACGATCGGGACATTGTCCGGAGGGTGGATGACTCCGTTCTCCGACAGATAGACGAAGGTCCCGTTATGATTCGACGCTCCCGGGGATGGGTTCCCGATCCCCTGCCGCTTCCCCTTTCCCTGAAGGAACCGGTGCTTGCCCTGGGAGGGCACCTCCAGGTCACCGCCTGTATCGGGATCGGGGATCAAGCCTTTTTAACCCAGCATATTGGAGATCTGGATACACCGGCAGCCCGTGCCTTTCTGGAGGAGGCGGTGGAGGATCTGGAATCCTTTCTGGAAGTACGCCCGAAAGTGATCGTAACCGACATCCACCCAGATTATCCGACAACCTGGCTGGGGGAAAAGATGGCCGATTCGCGCGGCGGAAGGGTCATGCGGGTTCAGCACCATCTGGCCCACGCCTTCAGCCTGATGGGAGAAGAGGGCAGGATCCCCGGAGCGGATGAAAAGCAGCTCTCTATTCTTCTGGATGGAACCGGGTGGGGTCCCGACGGGAGTTCATGGGGGGGTGAGTGGATCTCAATCGGTCCTGAATTGGACTGGTCCCGGGTTGCCCATCTTGAGCCCCTGCCTCTCGTGGGAGGGGAGCAGGCCGTTCGGGAACCATGGCGCATCCTTGCGACAGCCCTGGCCCGATCGGGACGGACCGATCTCTTTGAAAAGATCCCTCTTGCCAACCTTGTCCCACCGAAAAAACTTCTTGAAGTAGGTCAGCTCTCTCTCTCCGGAACCTGGCCGTCAGCCTCAGGTGCGGGGCGAATCTTTGAGGCGGCGGGGGCCATGCTGGGTCTCGCACCCGTCAACCGCTACGAGGGGGAAGCGGCACAGCTTGCGGAAGCCGCCGCGGGCGGACGGAAGGGTTCAACCGTCTGGGGGGAGTTGGAATTCCTTCTTTCCAGAGAGACGAGAATTCTTCCCTCCGCCGCGCTGTTGACTGAAGGAGCCCGTCGTCTTGCGGAAGGGGAAGACCCGGATGAGGTGGCCTCGTCGTTTCACGCCACCTTTGCAAGGCTGGTGAGGTGCATGACTCGAAACGTTGCACCCTCAAGAACTCTTCCCGTGGCCGCGGGGGGAGGGTGCCTGGTCAATCGGCTTCTCCGATCCGGTCTTCGGAATGAATTTTCAACCGAAGGAATCCCTCTATTCCTGCCTTCGATCCTTCCTCCCGGGGACGGGGGGCTTGCCTTCGGCCAGGTTGTGGCTGCATCCCTGGTCCTGCAGAATCATCTCGATCCTGTGTACCTGGAAAGCCCTTGTTCCGTTCTATAAACATATCATAAAGGTAGATCCGAATCGGAGATATTTTCTGCCTGCCATGGTAAGATGAAAACTCATCCACGGAGGTTTTCACCATGTGCCTGGCCGTTCCCATGAAACTGATCGAACGCGCGGATACCGAGGGTGTCGTTGAGCTGAACGGTGTTCAAAGAACCGTCTCTCTCATGCTCTTACCCGATGCCCGCGTGGGAAACTATCTTCTCATTCACGCCGGCTATGCCCTGAGCGAAATCGACGAGACGGAAGCCCGGGAAACCCTGGCACTCCTCGGGGAACTTGCCGCATGCGCGGAAGAGGCATGAACACCACCGATCTCTATCATGACAGCCGGGTCGTTCGGTCCCTGGTGGATCAGATTCACAGGGCTTCCCGTGGCCTTCCCCGTTCGATCACGATCATGGAAGTCTGCGGTACCCATACCCATGCCATCGCCCGGGCCGGGCTGCGTCACCTTATGCCGGAAGAAATCCGCCTCATATCAGGGCCGGGATGCCCTGTCTGCGTCACCCCGGTTTCCTTTCTCGATCGGGCCCTGGTTCTGGGCCGAAGACCTTCCACCCGTCTGGCCACCTTTGGCGATCTCTACCGCGTTCCTTCCAGTTCCCTCTCCCTGGAGACGGCCCACGCAGAGGGAATTCAGGTGGATATCGTCTATTCTCCCCGGGACTGCATGAAACTGGCCCGGGAAAACCCGGATGAGTTGATCATCTTCCTGGCGGTCGGGTTCGAAACGACCGCACCTACGATTGCGGCCCTTCTTGTAGAGGCCGATCAATCCAACCTTTCGAACCTCATGATCCTTCCCGGCAACAAAATCATGCCCCCCCCGCTTCGTACTCTGTCCGAAGATCCGGACCTGCAGGTGGATGGGTTCCTTCTCCCCGGACACGTTTCGGTGGTCATTGGAGCGGCGGCCTACGCATTCCTGCCGGATGAGTATGAAAAGTTCTCCGCCATTGTCGGGTTTACGCCCGCGGATATCCTGCGGGGTGTCCTGGAAATCGTAAAACAGGTGAAGGATGAGACGCCCTGTGTCCGGAATCTCTACGAGCGGGTGGTGAGTGACGGGGGGAACCGGAATGCCCTTGCACTCATGGACCGGGTCTTTCACCCCTGCGATGCGGAGTGGCGGGGGCTGGGAGTGATCCCGGGCTCCGGCCTGACCCTGCGGGAGCCCTTCGCCCACCGGAATGCGGAGAGGATCGATGTGGACATGTCTCCCGCACGGGAACCGGCCGGCTGTCGATGCGGGGACATTCTTAAAGGGACCCTCGATCCGCCCGGGTGTCCGCTCTTTGGTAAAGAATGTCATCCCGATAGCCCTGTCGGTGCCTGTATGGTGTCCAGTGAGGGCTCCTGTTCCGCCTGGTATCGGCACGAGAAGAGATCGTTATGAAACCGGAACGATTAATCCAGTTAGCCCACGGAGCCGGCGGACGGGCCATGCAGAGCCTGATCCGGGATCTCTTTCTGAACCATTTTCAAAACCCCCATCTGGAGCCCCTGTCCGATGCAGCGGTTCTCTCCCCGATTTCGGGTGGAAGACCGGCACTGACGACCGACGGCTTTGTTGTGGATCCCCCGATCTTTCCCGGCGGAGATCTCGGCCACCTGTCCATCTGCGGTACGGTGAATGATCTGGCAGTGGCAGGGGCCCGTCCCAGGGAAATTACCTGGGCCCTGATCCTGGAAGAGGGTTGCCCCATCGACCTCGTGGAACGATGCGTGATCAGCGCCGCGAAGGCCGCCCGAGAGGCGGGTGTCTCCATCGTGGCGGGAGATACCAAGGTCGTACCCCGGGGCCGGGGAGACCGGATCTTTATCGTCTCGGCCGGTCTGGGTATAGTCCCGGAAGGAAGAGACACGGGAGACCACCGTCTCTCAACCGGGGACCTGCTGATCCTTTCCGGTCCGCCCGGGGATCACGCGGCCGCGATCATGGCCGCCCGGCACGGCCTGGCCCCGGGTTCCCTGGTGTCCGACTGCGCACCGGTCAACGGCCTGGTGGAAGCACTCTTTGAAGACAAAGTGGATGTCCACACGATGCATGACCCCACCCGGGGAGGATTGACGGCAGTCCTGAACGAAATGGCGTTCCGTTCCGGTCTGGCACTTCGAATTCATGAATCCGATGTTTCCATCAATCCCGCTGCCTCCACCGTGTTTGAGCTTCTGGGCCTGGATTTTCTTTCGATGGCATCCGAAGGAAGGATCCTCCTGGCTCTCCCCTCATCCCATGCAGAACGAGCCATTCGGTGTCTCCGTTCCCATCCCCTCGGCCGGGATGCCTCCGTGATCGGAGAGGTTCTCGGGCCCCATCAGGATCGCGCCCCCGTGACCATAAAGAACGCATACGGTGTGGAAAGGGTTCTGGACCTGCTTTCGGGATCGGACCTGCCAAGGATCTGCTGATCGTTCCACTTTAACCCTGTTTCTCCCGGAACTGTTTGTGGTACGATGTCGGCAGGGAATTATAAATAAATACCATGCGGGAGAAACAGCGACAATGTTGAGGGGGGATTCCGATAGACAGGAAGGAATACGAGAAACCCGAGATCATTCACTCTGAGCCCATCGAGGGGGTTGGCGTTGCCTGTACACCAAGCGGCAAAGATTCCCCCATCACCTGCCCGTCAGGCCCCATCCAATCGTAAATGAGTGCTATGAAATGAGGCTGAGGTTGGAGAAGGAGTGGAGACATCAAAGATGATTGAAAATTTGAACGACGCGATAAGCGTTCAAGTTCTGGTCCCGGTTTTTATATGATGTTACATAAAGAGAAAACTGAACAGAACCAAATTCCTTACCCATTATTGTTTGCATCTTATGATACATATTATTTTTTGCCAATTATGGGTTATGCTGTTAAATTACTTGATTTTATAGTAAGTGAAATTGATAGAGTATTCCTTGATAAGTTAGATGCCTTGGTGTTTTTTGATAACATTTTAAGTGATGGAATCGTTACTCCTGAGGATTATGTGTCTTTTGAATATTTCCCTGAAGGTGCTAAATATGAAGGTTGGAAGGAATTACATTTATATATATATGAGTCGATGCTATCGACAATACACTTTCAATACCGAGATACTTTATATTGGAAATATATTAGATTGACAGATATATTATATTTTTTGTTCCATGGTCATACATATTTTGAATATTCTTTAATTTCGGCTTTAGTGTATTTTAGAAATTCTCTATATAATTCTAGTATAGATACCGGAGATATGACTGAAGAAATTACAGATATATTACTGAGATATCATGTTTTCAGATACGGAAAGAATGCAAAAAATAAAGCTTATTTTAAATCTCATTTATGTACAATAAGACATTTTCTTGCAAAAGGAAGAAAATATCAATGGGAAAAAAGAATTAGGGAACATAAAACCAATAAAACAAAGATCAGACCTTGAGTACTGGCTGTTATTAACTGCACCAATTATGAGTAGCGGTGGTTATTCTGTTTCAATCACGGCCGAAAGGGTTGTGGAAATATACTCTTTCATTCGTGACTGGAGGAGGGGCGACAGCTCCATGACGGAGGCCATGGTCCCGGGCTGAATTCCCAGGATTCGGATGGGGGGAATCGTGTATCCGAGCTTTTTCCCCAGCTGGATCACCTTGAGGATGTCGCTCTCGTGGGTGGTCATCCCGGTCGATGGTTTAAAGGAATCGACATCTTGGGGCGAAAAGATACGAAATTCACCGGGAGATATCCCCATGTCCACCGCGTCCACGATGACGATCTTCTCCGTTTCCTCGGTGCAGTAGAAGAGCAGGTTCATGGCGTTGGCGGAAAGGTCGATAGCCCGAAAGTCCCGGTCCAGGTTCTCCTGGATGATGTGCTCCACGATCCTGAGCCCGATGGAGTCGTCGCCCATCGTGTAGTTGCCGAGGCCAAGGAGATATCGCATGGACCGGATGGTACCACGGCTCCGGTGCAAGAAAAAGGGCGTCCTACAGGACGCCCCGGTTGTCTGGCATGGACTGAACCTTTAGTCCTTGAACCGGACCTTCAGGTAGTGAGTGGAACAGGATATACAGGGGTCATAGGCACGAACCAGCATTTCCATGGCCAGTTCCAGCTCCTTCTCCGACTTCCCGGCCTGGAGGAGCTCGGGAAAGAACTTTTCGAGGTCGAGCTGGATGTTGGCGTGGTTCTGGTTGGTGGGAATGATGCAGTTCCCCGCCCTGCACATGCCCTTGTTGTCATAGGTGTAGTCGTGAAAGAGAATGCCGCGGGGAACTTCCACGGCACTGGCTCCCTGACCGAAGCGGGTGGGCTGCACAAGCTCTTCGATGCGGAGTCCCTCTTCAAGGATTTCGTCCAGGAGACGGATCGATTCAAAGACGCTGTGAGCGGCTTCCACGAGTTGTGCCACGTTGTTCATGAAGGGGTTGCAATTGACGGGTTTCAGACCGAAGGCATCGGCGATCTGCTTTGCCTTGGGGTGGAGCTGGTCGTAGTTGTTGTTGAAGCGGGCCAGGGCCCCGGCCATGTAGCTGTCCATTTTGTTCTTCGTGTACTTGGCCGTGGAGCGGGGATGTACGTACTCATTGGTGATTCGGCGATACTCGGAGACGGGCCATCGTTCTTTTGTCCCGTCGGGCATAACCGTCTGGACAAAGCCGCGGAGGAAGGCATAGTCTTCATCATTGGAAAGGGCCATGTACTCCGTGGGCCGCTCGAATGCGGGCAGATTACCGGCAACAGAGAGAACTATATTAACCGTGGCTTCGAGATCGGGATTCAGGCCCTGCAGGTCAGCCCGTAACTTGCGGAGCTCCTCCATGGTCGGGTATTCGGAAAAACCTCCGGGAACCGGGCGGGTGGGATGAGTGCTTCGTCCGGCAAAGAGAGACGCCCAGTCCGCGCCGACTTTCTTCATCCGGAGAGCCCGGATCACTGCCTCCCCGTGGGTGGGAACGAGGGGAAAGACGGAAGGAGCGCCCAGCAGGTCGGGAGCCACGAGGAAGTAGAGATGGAGAATGTGGGAGTCAAAATTCTCCGCATGCATCAGGATGTCGCGGAGCTTTTGCGTCTGCGGGGAGACTTCAATGCCCAGGGCGGCCTCAGTGGCCTGGACCGAAGCCAGGGTGTGACCGACGGAGCAGATGCCGCAGATACGGCTTGTGATGCGTGCCACTTCGGTGTAGTGACGGCCGCGCACCATGGCTTCAAAGAACCGGGGCGCCTCGGGAACCTGCCATTCGATGCGGTCGATCGTCCCGTTGGTTACATCGGCAATGATATTCCCGTGGCCTTCGACCCGGGTGAGGTGGTGAACGTTGATGGAGATGTTCTTGCTCATTGTGCATCCCTCCTCAGGTTGGCGGTGAAGATCCGGGAGAGGTTTTGTGCCCGTTCCGCGGGAAGGTTGGCGCGTGTAACAAGGACTTCCTCCAGAGCCTCCTCGTTCGGATGGTCCACAAATCCACGGCAGGCTTCACAGGGAATGCCGTCGGCAGGGCAGGGGGCTCCGCATCCGGCGCGGGCCACCAGTCCGAGGCAGTGACCTCCCACCTGGTATCGGCACACGGTCTCCCGCATTTTGCATTCCACGCACACGGGATGGTTCGGGATGACGGGATCCTTCCCGTGAAGCAGGTGGGAAACGATATAGACAAATTCTTTGCGATCCATGGGACACCCGTTGATCGTATAGTCAACCTTGATAGCCGCAGAGATGGGACGGGCAAAGGTGGAGTCCAGATGCGGGAGAGAGGCATCCTTGCCATAGACATCTTCTTTGTAATCGCTCTGATGGTTCTTCAGAGCGTTTATGCCTCCCGTCGCCGCACAGGCACCGAATGCAATCACGACCCCGGCCCTCTGACGAATCGACTCCAGGCGCTTCCGGTCCGCTTCCCGGGTAAAGCTTCCTTCCACGAATGCGATGTCAATCGGTTCCGTAGTCTGTTCTTTCATAACCTCCCGGAATTCGACAAACTCCAGATGGTTGAGGAGCTCCAGAAATACGGGATCGGACAGGTTGGTCAGTTCAACCTGACATCCTTCACAGGATGCGAAATCAAAAAATGCGACCCGGACCTTTTTCTTTTCGCTCATGAGAAGGCCTCCTCGAGATTTTTGATGTCCTTGAAGCAGAAGACCGGTCCGTCGGCACAGACGTAGACGTCGTTAATCTGGCAATGACCGCACTTGCCGACGCCACATTTCATTCTCCGCTCCAGGTCGACAAAGATGTGGCTGTGGGGAACACCCAGGGTGACAAGGTCGGCAATGACGAACTTGTACATGATGGGAGGGCCGCAGATGACTGCCCAGGTATCGGGCGTGATTTCTGTCTTTCGAAAGAGCGTCGTGATTACGCCAACATTTCCGGTCCAGGTATCGTCGGCCCGATCCACCGTCTGATGAAAGTCCACATCGCTGGATGCTCGCCATGCCGCGATGTCATCCAGAAAGAGTTGATCCGAGGGGGTCCGGCATCCAAAAAAGAGAGTGAATTTCTGAAAGTCCTGCCGGCAATCCAGAATGTATTGGATCAGGCTCCGTGTCGGGCAGAGTCCGATCCCTCCCGCCACGATCAGGATGTTCTTTCCCTTGAACTCCTCCACGGGGAAGCCATGGCCCAGAGGTCCCCTGACCCAGAGGGAATCACCCTTTTGAAGCTTGTTGATGGCCGTGGAGACACGGCCCACGGTCCGTACCACGATGTCAAAGGTATTCTTTCGTGTGGGTGAGGATGCTAGCCCGATGGGAATTTCGCCATATCCGAAGAGAGAGACCTCCAGGATCTGTCCCGGCTGAAAGTCCATGGGGTTTCCATCCTTCATCTTCAGGGTGAAGTGCTTTTCTGTGGGTGAAACCATTTCTGCACGGACAATTTCCGTTTCCCGGGGAAGAAAGATGTTGGGATAGCGTTCCTGGTGATGTACCTGTGCGCTCATCTTATACCTCCATAATCCTTGAAACGATCCGCACCGGGTCTGCAATATCGGGCACACAACCAACAGAGCATCGGCCGCATCCGACACAGGCGGGACTGTCCAGCTTTTCATTCAGGTAAGCAGTCTTTCGCATGACCCGATGGCGGAATCTCTCGCTGCGGTCCTCCCGGAAATTTTCGCAGGCGCCGGCTCCCAGGGAGACTTTGGCAAAATCCTCACAGAGACAACCGTCCCACGAGCGGGTCCGACGGCCGGAAACCTGATCCAGGTTCCAGGTATCCTGAACGTCAAAGCAGTAACAGGTCGGGCAGACGATATTGCAGGTGCCGCAGGAGAAGCATTGTTTTGAAAGGTCGTCCCAGATGGGATTCTTGAAGGCATTGCGCACCTTCTCCGCAATTTCATCCGAGGAGAAGTCAAGCTTCTCCTGACAGAGATGGTGCATCTGGTTGTTGATTCGAGCGGCTTCGTCGATCTCTTCCCGGGATGCATCCTGGTGGTCTGCATGTTCAAGAAGAGTCATTCCCTTTACGGTCCGGACCTCAAGCACATACCCGCCATCGATCTTTGTCAGAAAGGCGTCATGCCCCTTCGGCAGCAGGTTCCGGCCCACACTGCCCCAGAAGGCCCGGGGAGAAACCTTTTGAACACTGGAGCCGACAAGGATGGTCTTTTCCCTCTGTGCAAGATAGTTATTGTCCGGATACCGTTCTTCGAAGAGAGTATCCAGCATGTCAATGGCTTTAATGTCGTAGAAGTGTACCCCAAACAGGACCATGGGAACCGGATTGATCCCGCTGGCCACTCCATCGGGCCCAAAGGTCACGAGATCCTGTTTTACCGGGAAAAAGACTTTTTTGGGAGGAAGAATTGTGACATCATAGTCCAGACGAAGGTCCTCAGCGGAAGCCAGGCGATCGAAGATGAACTTCGTCTTTCTGGCAACAGGACCGATGACCGGGTACGCCTTTACGAGCCTGTTGATAAAATCCGGGAAGCAGGCGTCACGGATAACAACGTGCTTGGTGTCCATTGACCTTGTGTCTCCTTTCACGTAAGGTGAAACTGTCGCGCGATCACGGAATCGTGATACACATTGACTTTATTAAATCTGCGCATTTTATAACGGAATGGCGGAGATGTCAACGCACAGGTATGGCTGAATGCGTTATTGTGAAATAACACACAATTTAGGACAGGCCCTGCTCTGAGCCGTGTTTTCTTCAACAATCCTGCGTCTTTGGGGTTTGGAAATGAATCTGGATCGGAAAATTCCATGTCGAGATTGACAGGCCCGATTCCGCTCCGATAGAATGAAAGCGGGAAAATGTCCACCGATAAAGGTATGAGGGGTTCCGGGAGGTATACAAAGTCAATCACTCCGCAGGAGAGAGAAGAAGATTCTCACGATCATGAGTTTCTGAGAGTCCTGGCTCACCAGATCAAATCCCCGATTAACACGATAGAATCGATGCTCCACTCTCTCTCGGAAGGTCTTGCCGGGGATCTTCCGCCCCGGGCGAAATATTTCATCGAAAAGGCCATCCATAAGGCGGACGAAGCCCGAAACCTGGTTGCGGACATTCTTTTTTTTGAAATGGTTGTGGACCGACCGGAGGAAAGCCGGATTGAGCTTGATTTTTCCAGTGTCATGGCCAACCTGGTGTCCAGTTATCACGCCCAGGCTTCAGATAAGAATGTGACACTTTCCTTTTATGCACCGACAGGTCTCAAGATCATGATGGAGGGAAACCAGACCGGCCTTGAGCATGCTTTTCGAAACCTGATTGATAATGCCATCAAGTACACTCCTGAGGGGGGAGAAGTCACCATCTCTCTGTCCTTTGACGAAGAAACTCATTTGGCTACACTGGCCATCACTGATACGGGAGCCGGAATTCCTGAGGATGAGCTGGATTCCATCTTTGAGCCTTTTTATCGATCGAGACAGCACCGCGGACAGGTATCGGGAACCGGTCTGGGGCTTCCCATTACGCGCCGTGTGATTCTGAACCATGGCGGTACGATTGTCGTCGAATCCGAAGTCGGCCACGGAACTACCTTCACCATTACGCTTCCCATCGTTCGTGTCGATGAACAGACCGAAGATTCAGTACCCAGAACCCGTGTGGTGATTATCGGAGGGGTGACGGCCGGTCCCAAGCTGGCGGCGCGTCTTCGCCGCTTGAACCAGGATATCTCCATTACCATTATTGAAAAGAGCGAATTTCTATCTTACAGCGGTTGCGGACTTCCCTACTATGTAAGCGGCAAGGTTTCAACCCCGAAAGCCCTGATGTCCACGACCGATAATACCCTGCGCGATGTCCACTACTTCCATGCCATCAAGGATGTGACCATCCGGAACAAGACGCTGGCCACATCCATCAACCGCCTGAATAAGAGTGTGGCCGTGCAGGATCTGTCTACCTATCGGACCGACAAGATCCCCTACGACATTCTGGTGCTGGCAACGGGGGCTGTTCCCCATGTTCCCGACATCCCCGGTATTGAAGAGCAGGGTATCTACTCGTTTTACAGGATTGAAGACGCCGAAGCCCTGAAGAAGCGTCTCCAGCATGCCAGGGCTCATGACGTATATATCATCGGAGGGGGTCTCATCGGAGCTGAAACCAGTGAGTCCCTCGCCGACGCCGGCGCCCGGGTTACGATCCTGGAAAAAGAACCCTGTCTCCTATCCAACCTTCTGGACCATTCGATCTGTCACAAAATTCAGAAGGATCTTGGAGCCAAGGGAATCAAAACCGTGACCGGGTGTGCGGTGGAGAGGATCCTGAAAAGGGGAGACAAGCTTTCCATTGTCACGGAGCAGGATGTCTTCCAGGCAGACTTTATCCTTCTCTCCGCGGGCGTCAAACCCAATACGGAGCTGGCCCGACAGGCCGGGTTGGAAATCTCTCCCTCAGGCGGGATCCGGGTGGATGAATATCTGCGAACCAGCGATCCCACGATTTTTGCTGTGGGCGATTGCGCCTCCACGCCTCATCGGCTGACCGATCGCCCCAGTTACTGGCCCCTCGGATCCGTTTCGACGCGCATGGGAAGGGTTGCCGCTGATGTGATAGCGGGCAGGGATGTTGTTTTCCCCGGGACGATCGGAACCTGCATGTTCAAGGTGTACGAGAATACGGTGGCACGGACGGGCCTCACCTGTGCCGCTGCTAAGGAGGCGGGATTTGATCCCGAATCCATCGTTGTATCCGGCCTGGATCGAGCGCACTACATTCCCGGTGCACACTCCATTCTTCTGAAGGTGATCGCCGACCGTTCCTCCCGTGTTCTTCTTGGAGCCCAGGGATACGGAAAAGGCGATGTGGACAAAAGAATCGAACTTCTGGCCGCGGCGATATTTCAGAAAATGACCCTGGAGGAGTTTGTCGATATTGATCTTGGATACTTCCCGGCCTTTAACAACCCCATCGATCTGGTTCAACACGCCTGCTGCTCCC